>NZ_JBGLYH010000037.1:0-41417 GCF_041414475.1 Pseudodesulfovibrio karagichevae | reverse complement strand
TTTCCTCCCCTTCCCCCGGACCCCCATCCCCTCCTTTTCCCAAACTTTTTATGCCGCCTTCGGCGGAGCAGGCCCACTCCCCCCGCTCCCTCCTCCCCTTGGAGCGATTCGGGTGCGCAGCACCCGACAGCGGCTCTCTTACCGCGCTCGCACAAGGCTTTGATTCGCCCCGTCCTGGGGCTCACCCCTTCGGGGCGTTGCGGAAAAACCGCAACGTCCAAATCCGCTGTCCTGCGGATTTGTCGAGAGTGGGTCAGCTGTGCATTTTCTTCCGGCCGCGACAACCGCAGCGTAGCCGTCTACGTGAGGATTGGCGCGGCCGGAAAAAGTGTGCAGATGGCCCGCTATCGGAAGCCGCCCCCCACCCGCCCCGCGACACAACAAAAAAAAGCCCGGTGAAAACCGGGCTTTTTTTTGTTGTGGTCGCGCGGGCGGCCGCCAAGCCGATTAAAGCTTCGCTTTAATCGCTGCGGCGATAGCCTTGCCCTGCTCATAGCATTTGTTGAAGACCTCGTGATCCGGGACGTACTGGTTCTTGATCCCTTCCACGACTTCCATGTTCATGTCTTCGAGCCACTGGGTCAGGGCCTTGACGCATTCGCCGGACCAGCCGAAGGAGCCCACGGCGGAGCCGATCTTGTTCTGGGGACGAAGGCCCTTCATGTAGGTCAGCATGTCGGCCATGAGCGGCAGGATGCCGTTGTTGTGGGTCGGCGAGCCGACGATGACCGCGGCGGCGTCGAAGACCTCGGCCATGACGTCGGAGTGGTGGTTGTTCTTCATGCACATGAGGCGCACGGAGACGCCCTCGTCGGCCAGGCCGCAGGCCACGGCCTCGGCCATCTTCTCGGTGGAGTGCCACATGGTGTCGTAGACGATGACCGCCTTGTTCTTGGGCTTCTGCTCGGCATAGGCCTGGTATTGCTCCATGGCCCAGGCGCAGTCCTCGCCCCGGAACAGCAGGCCGTGGTCCGGGCAGATGGTCTCGATCTCCAACCCCATCTCCTTGATGGTGGCCAGGGTCTTGAGAACCACCGGGGAATACGGCAGCACGATGTTGGCGTAGTAGTTGGCCATGAGTTCCTGCAGCCGGTAGCGGTCCACCTGGTCGGCCCAGCGCTCGGACGTGGCCCAGTTCTGGCCGAAGGCGTCGTTGGTGAAGGCGATCTTCTCCTCCGGGCAGTAGGTCAGCATGGAATCGGGCCAGTGCAGCATGCGGGTCTCGAGGAAGGAGAGTGTCCGCTTGCCGATGTTGATCTCGGTGCCGGTGGGCACGACCTCGACCGGCCAGTCCGTGTACTTGAAGTGGGCCTTCATGGCCTTCTGGCCCATGGGGGAGGTGAAGATCTTCTCGGGCTGGTATTTCTCCACGACCTTGGCCAGGCAGCCGGAGTGGTCGGGTTCCAGGTGGTTGGCCACCACGTAGTCGATCTTGCGGTCGCCGAGCACCTGGGCGAGGTTGCACTGGAGCGTGCCCCAGAACTCCTCGGCCACGGTGTCGATCAGGGTCACCTTCTCATCCACGATCAGAAAATTGTTGTAGGTGGTGCCCTTGTGCGCCTTGGAATAGCCGTGGAAGTCGCGGCGGTTCCAGTCGACAGCGCCGAGCCAGAAAACGCCTTCCTTGATTTCAACAGGTCTCATGGTCTTCTCCACATTGAGCGGTTACTCAACCGCCATGGTAAAAAAAGGAGCGCGTACCGGGGTGCGCGCTCCCTGCCCGCGGTCCGGGCAAGAAATTAATCCTCGGGTACGAAGCTGTCCTTGTCCGCACCGCAGACGGGGCAGGTCCAGTCGTCGGGCAGATCCTCGAACTTGGTCCCGGCCGGGATGTCGGAATCGGGGTCGCCCTGAGCCGGGTCGTACACATAGCCGCAAATCTCACAGACATATTTCTGCATGGGGTCAGTCTCCTTTTGGTCACGCATATTCGCAGCAGCGGCGGCCGCTGTCAACTTATCGTAATCGGTTTATATGAGCCAAGGGCTGGGGGCCGAAAGATACCCGATTCGATCAAATAACACGGAAATCCTCTTGCGGGGAACCGCACTCCGGGCAAACCCAATCCTCGGGCAGGTCACTGAATCTGGTCTCCGGCGGAATGCCGGAACGGGGTTCGCCTTCCACCGGCAAGTAGAGATACCCGCACGCACATTCATAGTTATGGTCTTCAAAACCATAAGTGCGCTTGCTCTGGCCCCTGTCTTCTACCGGACTATCTTCAGCACGCCAGGCGGTGGCAACCTCTGGACCTCCGCTCCACGGCACGCCGTCCTGTCCGAAGTTCCCCCGGTCGGCACCGCACTCCGGGCACCTCCAGTCCTCCGGCAACGCGTTGAAATCGGTGCCCGGCGGGGTCCCGGAATCCGGATCGCCATCCTTCTGGTCATACACATAGCCACAGACTAGGCAAACATACCTCGACATGAAAACAAGCTCCCTTCGGTTGTCCTTTTCGCGCCAGCTGACCCCGCCGTCAACGTTTCGCTTCTCCCTCGACTGGCAACTCACAGTCGCCCTGGGTGGAGCCGGGCCCGGCCAGGGGCCGGAAGCACTTTTTGGTGCCGCCGCAGATGGGGCAGCGCCAGTCGTCGGGCAGGTCCTCGAACCGGGTGCCCTTGGGGATCTTGCCCTTCCGGTCGCCCTTGTCCGGGTTGTAGATATAGCCGCAATTGACGGTTTGGCACTGGTATATCTCTTCGGGCCGGGCCATGGCTCCCTCCTGGGATGGAAAGGGCGGGCCTTGCGGCCCGCCCCCGTGATTCACATGCGGACGCCTCGCGGCCCCCGCCTCGCCGGACCAGCCTTACGCGGTGGCGGTCCACAGGCCGTGGAGGTTGCAGTATTCGCGGGCCTTGAGCGCGCCGGACAGGCCGCAGATGCAGAACTCGGCCTCGGGTTTGTCGCCGGGCTTGAGCATCTTGGTCAGGACCTTGTCACCGACCTGAAGCTCGATCCATTCGATGTAGTGCTTTTCTTCCATGGGATGGGCCACGGAACCGACCTTGACGGTGACCTTGTCGCCGTCCTTCTCGATGACGGGGACGTGCTTTTCCTTGGCGGCGTCCACGGTGTTCTCGGTCATCTGGACCATGTCCTCGCCGCAGCAGACCAGGTCGCCGTCGCCTGCGTGAATGGCCATGACGATATTACCGCAAACATTACACTTGTACACTTCGCCCAATTTGATAGCCATGTTGAATCCTCCTTAAGGATGTGTTGATATTTGTTTACCAGTTGGTGTCTTTGAGTTCGAAATGGGCCTGGGGATGGTCGCAGGCCGGGCATTTCACGGGAGCGGTGGAGCCCCTGTGATTGTACCCGCAGTTCTGGCAGCGCCAGACCACTTCCTCTTCCTTGACGAAAACGTGGTCGGTCTCGATGTTCTTGATCAGCGCCCGGTAGCGCTCCTCGTGGTAGCGCTCGGCCACGGCGATGTTCTCCATGACCGCGGCGATCTCGTTGAACCCCTCCTGGCGGGCTACCTTGGCGAAGCCGGGATACATGTCGGTGTTTTCCTCGTGCTCGCCCTCGGCGGCCGCGTAGAGGTTTTCGAGGGTGGAGCCGATGACCCCGGCCGGGAAGGAGCCGGTCACCTCGGCCGTGCCGCCCTCAAGGAACTTGAACAGCCTTTTGGCGTGTTCCTTCTCGTGCCCGGCGGTCTCCTCGAATATCTTGGAGATCTGCACGTAGCCTTCCTTCTTGGCCACGCTGGCGAAATAGGTATATTTGTTGCGAGCCTGGGACTCGCCGATGAAAGCGTACAGCAAATTCTTCTCGGTCTGGGTTCCTTTCAGTGACATCGTTCCTCCTTATCGGATCGATCTTTGGTTTTCTGATTCACCAGTCACCTTACACAAAATTGCGCTCGTTGTCGTATTTTTATGTGAAAAGGTACGGGTTTTATGGATCAGAAATATTTTATTCCGTCAAAACTCCGGGTTAGCCTCAAGGTGAGAATCATTCCTATCTTTAATTGTCCAAGCTGTCAAGCGAACCAAAAACAATTTTGACCATAAATAAAGCCGGTTGCCCCTTGGGGCAACCGGCTTTGCGCCGTGCGAACGGATATATTCGAAATTTACTGCCGCGCGGCCTGGCACCTGGGACAGATGCCGACGAATTCCACGTTGGTTGTCAGTATCCTGTAGCCGCTGGTGCAGCTCTCCGGGATGACCGGGATCTCGATGTCGCACTCCACGTCGGCCACGGCGGTGCAGACCTCGCAGCGGATGTGCGGGTGCGGGTCCGGGGTACCGTCGAAGCGCTTCTGCTCGCCGGGAGCGCCCAGCTTGAGCACCAGCCCCTTTGACGACAGGAACTCGAGATTACGGTAGACCGTGCCCAGGCTGATCCTGGGGATGATCTTGCGCACCATGTCGTAAACCTCGTCCGCCGTGGGATGCGACTTGACCTTGCGCAACTCTTCCAAAATCACTTTCCGCTGTTTGGAAAGCCTGAAACCCATTTCTTGAGCCATGGATGTCCTCCACATTTGATAACAATTACTATTCCCCCAGGCCGCCCTTGTCAAGGGGAATCACCGCCAGCGGAATCATGGCTCATTATCCCAGAAAAAGAATTACTGCAAATGGTCCGGGCAGGCGGCCCGTAGCCGCCCAGATTTGCTGGACAACTCCATCCAAACCAGGGCGAGGAAGGCCCGTGTGCGGAGCATGGGAAAGGGCCCGGCCGGAGCCGGGCCCCCGATATCTCATTGCTTCCGCTAGCTGCGGAACTTGGCCACCAGTCCGGCCAGCTTCTCGGCCATTTCCGAGACCTCCTGGATGCCCTGGTTGGACTTGCGGATGCCGGACAGGACCTCCTGGGAGAGGTTGTTGATCTGGGTGACCCGCGTGTTGATCTCGTCCGAGGTGGAGGACTGTTGCTCCGCCGCGGTGGCGATGCCGTTGACCATGTCGGCGATGGAGTTGGAATGCTTGACGATCTCGTCGAGCACGCCGCCCGCCTCCTGGGCCATGCCCGAGGTGTTGACCACCCGCTTCTTGGCGGTGTCCATCTCCTTGACCACGTTGCTGGTGGACTGCTGGATCAGGGAGATGGCTCCCTCGACCTCCTTGGTGGCGTCCATGGTCTTCTCGGCCAGCTTGCGGACCTCGTCCGCGACCACGGCGAAGCCGCGACCGGCCTCGCCCGCGCGGGCCGCCTCGATGGCCGCGTTCAGGGCCAGCAGGTTGGTCTGGTCCGCGATGTCGTTGATCACGGCCATGACCTTGCCTATGTTCTCGGCCCGGCTGGACAGGGAGGCCAGGGCCTCGGCCAGGTTCTCGGTGATGTCGGCCACGGCGTTGATCTCCGCCACGGTCTTGCCGACCACCACCCCGCCCGAGGCGGCCACCTTGTTGGCCTTGTCCGACGCCTCGGCGGTCTCGGAGGCGTTCTTGGCCACCTCCAGCACCGTGGCGTTCATCTCCTCCATGGCCGTGGCCACCTGGCTGGTCTCGTTGGCCGTGGTGTCCACGCCGCTGGCCAGCTGGTCCATCTGGGTGGACAGGGCGTTGGAGGCCTCGTTGAGCTTGTTGGCCACCTCGGTGACCTCGTTGGCCACCACCAGCAGGTTCTGGCGTTGCAGCTCGATGTTCTTCTTGTCCTCCTCCTCGCGCGTCAGGTCGATGAGCACGCAGATGACGCCCACGGTGTCGCCCTCGGCGTCCTTGAGCGGCGAGGCTTCGAACAGGAGCGGGAAGGTCGTCCCGTCGCGGCGGGTGAACAGGAAACGGCCGTTGAGCGGCTCGCCCAGGGCGATGACGTCGCCCGCGTTGCAGGTGGAGCCATCCTCGGACTCGCAGTCGAAGACCTCGGACACGGGACGGCCCTTGAGCTCCTCCTCGGTCAGACCGAGGATGGCCTGCAGGGGCGGATTGGCGAACTGGAGAGTCTGCCGGGCGTCGGTCACGAACAGGGGGACCACGATGCCGCTGAGCACGCTCTGGTTGTATTCCAGCTGGTTCTTGATCTGGCTGACCATGGCCCCGAGGTAGCGCGACAGGGAGCCGAGCTCGTCGGTCCCGGCCACTTCGAACCGGGCGTCCAGGTTGCCGTGCGCCACGTCCTCGGCCGTGGCCGCGATGGAGGTGATGCGGTTGACGATGGCCTTGCGCATGAAGATGATCAGCGCGGCCAGCAGGGCCAGCACGCCGAGCACCGAGATGCCGGCGGACTTGAGCTGGTTCTCGAGCAGCGCGTTGTACTGCGGGCTGACGTCGACGGCCACGACCATGGACCCGAGAATCTTCCGGGACCGTCCGTGGCAGTGAAAGCAGAACGGGTTGTTCTCGATGCTCTTGACCTCGACGAAGTGGCGCTTGCCGTCGATGTCCTCGAGCTTGCCCTCGGCCACCTTCTCCTGGAGGCCACGGGCCACAAGGTCGGGCAGCCCGGCCTCGGGCCGGACGTCGAAGATCATCTGGCGCTCGGCCTCGGTCACGGTGGAATAGGTGATCTCGCCCTTGTAGTCGGTCAGGTAGACCTTGATGTCCGGGTAGCGCTCGGCCATCTGCAGGAACTTGATCTCGGTGCCGTCGTTGTCGCCCTTGGACATGGGGTCCTCGATGGCGATGTAGAGCATGTCCGCCACCCGTTCGGCGGCCACGGCCACGCCCTCGAGGGTGTGGTCCTTGGTGGACATGGAGCTGTAGGCGAACAGCCCGGCAAAGGCCAGGATGGTCAGCAGGGACGACAGCAGGATAAGCTTGATGCCCAGAGAGCGCGTGATGAAATTATCCATACGGCCTCCTAGTGCGCCCCGCCGTACAACAGCGGCTTGAAGTCAAACGCCTTGACCCGCTCGGGGTTGTGGCATCCGGTACAGTCGTCCAGGCTCAGCTTGCGCTTGATCAGGTCCGGATCGCCCCCGGATTCCACGTGGTCGTAGCCCGGCCCGTGGCAGACCTCGCACCCGGCCTGGGCCATGTTCGGGGTCTTCTCGAAGCTGACGAACCCGCCCGGCTTGCCGTACCCGGTCATGTGGCAGCCGTAGCATTCGGCCAGCTCTTCCTGCGTCAGGTCGCCCACCATGATCTTGACGGAGTCCCCGGAATGAGCCTTCTTCGCGAATTTCTTGTAATTGCCGTATTCCCGCTCGTGGCAGTCGCCACACGCCTCGGAACCGACGTACCGGCCGGAATCCGTCCGGCCCGTGCCCGTCATGGCGGCGGATACGACAAGGGCTGCCAGCAAAAGCGCGCAGCAGCCCTTGATCCAAACCGATCTATTGAACATGAACCAACCCCCATAGCTATAAAGCCCTGTGCCGCAACCGGCCGGGCACCCTCAACCCGGCAGGGTCAAATACCCCGTCACCATAGAGAATTATTCACTTTTGGTAAAGGGTTGGCGTTAGGGATTGTGTTCTATGCGATCATTTTACCAGGCCAGTGTCTCCTTGAAGGCGCGGGCCAGCTCCTCCACGTCCGCGTCCAGGACCTTGCGGTCGGCCAGGGTGGCGCTCAGGGCGGGGGTTTCCGAGACATTGCCGATCCAGGCGCAGGCCTGCCCGGCGAACAGGGTTTCGAACCGCTCGCGGTCGGCCGGGGCCACGGAGACCACCAGTCGGCTGGCGGACTCGGCATAGAGCAGGCCGGTCAGGTTGAGCTCGCCCCAGGCGGGCACCTGGTTCAGGTCCACTTCCGCGCCGAGCCGTCCGCCGATGCACATCTCGGCCAGGGCCACGCCCAGGCCGCCGTCCGAGCAGTCGTGGCAGGCGGTGATCAGCCCTTCCTGCGCGGCCGCGAACACGGTCTCGTAGCGCTTCTTGGCGGAGAGCAGGTCCACCTGGGGCACCCGGGCGTCGGAGAAACCGAGCTGGGACGCGATCTCGCTGCCGCCCATCTCGGGCTTGGTCAGGCCGAGGACGTAGATCAGGTCGCCCGGCTTCTTGAAGTCCGAGGTCAGGCACTTGTTCACGTCCGGGATGACGCCGATGATCGAGAAGAGCACGGTCGGCGGAATGGATATCTTGCGCCCGCCGCCCTTGTAGTCGTTCTTCATGGAGTCCTTGCCGGACACGCAGGGCACGCCGAAGCCGAGGCAGTAGTGGGCCAGGGCCTGGTTGGCGCGGACCAGCTGGGCAAGCTTGTAGCGGCCATCCGGGGTGGACTCGGACTGGACCGGGTCGCACCAGCAGAAGTTGTCCACGCCAGCCATGTAGGAGACGTCGCCGCCCACGGCCACCGCGTTGCGCACGGCCTCGTCGATGGCGTTGGCCATCATCCAGTAGGTATCAAAGTCCGAGAACTGCGGGCAGATGCCGTGGGAGACCACCAGCCCCTTGTCCGAGCCGTACTCGGGCCGGATGACGCCCGCGTCGGACGGGCCGTCGGCCTTGACGCCGACCATGGGCTTGACCGCGGACTTGCCCTGGACCTCGTGGTCGTACTGCCGGACCACGTACTCCTTGGAGCAGATGTTCAGGCGGCCGAGCATGGCCTTGAGCAGACCGTTCTGGTCGTCGGCCACGGGCACGGCGTCCTGGGCGATCTCGGGCCGCTTCCAGACGGCCGTAAGCTCCATCTGGGGCACGCCGTTGTGCAGGAAGTCCATGTCCAGGCAGGTGACCAGCTTGTCGCCGTAGCGCACCAGGTACTTGCCCGAGTCGGTGAAGGTGCCGAGCGCGGTGGACTCCACGTCCATCTCGTCGGACAGACGCATGAACTCGTCGAGCCTGTCCGGCGGCACGGCCATGGTCATGCGCTCCTGGGCCTCGGAGATGAGGATTTCCCAGGGACGCAGCCCGTCGTACTTGAGCGGGGCCTTCTTCAGGTCCATGTCGAAGCCGCCGGAGTCCTCGGCCATCTCGCCCACCGAGGAGGACAGGCCGCCCGCCCCGTTGTCGGTGATGGCGTGGTACAGCCCGAGGTCGCGGGCGCGCATGAGAAAGTCGTACATCTTGCGCTGGGTGATGGGGTCGCCGATCTGGACCGCCGTGGCCGGGGAGCCCTCGTGCAGCTCCTCGGAGGAGAAGGTCGCGCCGTGGATGCCGTCCGCGCCGATGCGGCCGCCGGACATGACGATGACGTCGCCGGGCAGGGCGCGCTTCTCGTAGGACGGGTGGCCGGACACCGTGACCGGCATGGTCCCGATGGTGCCGCAGTAGACCAGGGGTTTGCCCAGGTAGCGCTCGTCGAAGACGATGGACCCGTTCACGGTCGGGATGCCGGACTTGTTGCCGCCGTGCTCCACGCCCTCGCGCACGCCCTCGAAGACGCGGCGCGGGTGCAGCAGCCGGGGCGGCAGCTCGCCCTCGTGGAACGGGGAGGCGAAGCAGAAGACGTCGGTGTTGCACAGCAGGTTGGCGCCCATGCCCGTGCCCATGGGGTCGCGGTTGACGCCGACGATGCCGGTCAGAGCCCCGCCGTAGGGGTCCAGCGCGGACGGGGAGTTGTGGGTCTCCATCTTGACGCAGACGTTGATGGACTCGGAGAACTTGATCACGCCCGCGTTGTCCTTGAACACGGACAGGCAGTAGTCGCCGCCCTCGCGGGTGGCCGCGTTGCGCGCGCGGATCTGCCTGGTCGAGCCCTGGATGAAGGTCTTGTACAGGCTGGAGTACTCGACGGTCTTGCCGGTCTCGGTGTTCTCGTACTCGATCTTCGCCGAGAAAATCTTGTGCTTGCAGTGCTCGGACCATGTCTGGGCCAGGACCTCGATCTCGGCGTCCGTGGGGTCGGCGGACAGCCCGATCTTCGCGCGCTCGGCCACAACCGCCGGGTCGGCGAAGTAGGCGCGGATGTCGTGCAGCTCCTTGAGCGACAGGGCCAGGGTGTTGGCCCGGGAAAAGTCCATCAGCTCCTGGTCGGACATGGTCGACAGGGGGATGACCGCGACCTCGTCCGAGGCCTGGCCCGTGACCCGGGCGGCCTTGGCCGTAAAACCGGGCTCGGCGGCCCACTGGGCGGCGGACTTGTACTCGAAGCGCTGGATCAGCTCGTTGGCCAGCAGGTCCTTGGCGATGCGGTGCGCGCCAGCGTCGTCCATGTCGGCCTGGATGAGGTACTGACGCGAGGTGTAGACCTTGATGCCCTCGCGCTCGGCCTTGGACAGGCCCAGGACCACGGCCATGGTCTCGCGGGCGGTGCGGCCCTCGTTGTCGGTCACGCCGGGCCGGAAGCCGACCTCGATGATCCAGTCGAAGTCCCGCGCCAGGGGCTCCATCGAGACCTCGTGCAGGACCGGGTCATGCAGGGCGGCCCGCTCCAGGACCAGGTCCACCTGCTCCCGCGTCGCGCCCTCCAGGGTGAACACGTTGACGATGCGAACGTCGCGCACGTCCATGCCGAGCTCGCTCCTGATCTTGCGGGCGATTTTCTCGCCCAGCACGTCCCGGACGCCTTCCTTCAGTCCAACGATCACACGACAAAGCATATCTGGCCTCTCCTCTCGATATGAAAAGCTGTAGGGCCGGCCATCCCTTGCGGAGGACCGGCCCTGAAAATCACTTGGTTCGGGTCAACACAAAATCCGCGGCCTGTTTGAGCACGACCAGTTCGTCGCCGGGCGCGAACCCGTCCAGGCACGCCTTGGCCTTTTCGACGTACAGGGCGGCCTCCTCCCGGGTCTTCTCCGAGTAGCCTCCCTCCCGGACCTGACCCAGGATGTCGGCGGTCTGGGCGTCGCTCAGGCGCCCTTCCTTCAGGGCCTCCAGCAGGACCTCGGCCCCGGCCTCGTCGCCCTCCTCCATGAGCAGGATGAGCGGCAGGGTGACCTTGCCCTCCTTGAGGTCGCCGCCCTCGGGCTTGCCCGTCTCGGACGTGGGCGAGGCGTAGTCCAGGGCGTCGTCCACCAACTGGAAGGCGATGCCCAGGTTCAGGCCGAACTCGCCCGCCGCGTCCTCCTGTTCCGGGGTGGCCCCGGCCAGGGCAGCGCCGCACCGGCAGGCGCACTCGATGAGCCGCGCGGTCTTGCCGATGATGATGCGCATGTATGTCTCGCGGTCGAGCGACGGGCTGCGCGAAAATTCGATCTCCTCGATCTCGCCCATGGCCGTCTCCATGATGCCCTTGGCCAGCAGCCAGGACAGCCGGGGATTGCCGTAGCGCGCGCCCATCTCGTTGGCCAGGGCCAGCAGGGCGTCTCCGGCCAGGATGGTCTCGGTCCGGCCGAAGACCAGATGGGCCGCCTCCCGGCCGCGCCGCAGCTCGGCTTCGTCCAGGTAGTCGTCGTGCAGCAGGGTGGCGGAATGGAGCAGTTCCAGCGCGCAGGCGATGGCTTGGTAGTCGTCCTTGCCGTACCCGAGCGCACGGGCGAACAGGAGCGTGAGCATGGGCCGGATGCGCTTGCCGCCGGACCCGAGGATGTACTTGGCGACGTCACGGACCAGACCGTTGAGCTGGTCGGCTTCGTGGTCGAGAAATTCATTGATTTCGGGAAGTTCCCGTTGAAAAAACCGCAAGAGTTCGTCCATGTATGTATTATGTCAGGTTGCGGGTTGCGGGGCAAGCCCCGTATTACGCGGCAAACAGCGTGTTCGCCGCGTCGTGAAGCGACCTCAGCGCGCCCTTCAGATTCCAGTCTCCGGGTTCGCGGGAACCCACCAGGTTGGAGATGGTCCGCACCTCCAGGAAGGGAACCCCGCGCAGGATGGCGGCGTAGGCCGCCGCAAACCCCTCCATATTCTCCATCTGCCCGTTGCAGGACAGTTTGAGCCGGTCCGCCCTCTCCGGGGTCCCGGTCACGCCGGACACGGTCACGCCCGTGGCGCGCAGCCAGCCGTGGCCCAGGGCCAGGCCCATGCGCTGGGCGTCGCGCTCGGGCGAAAGCTCGAGCCGGTTCCAGATCCTGCTCCCGCCCGCCTCGGCCTGGGCAAAGCCGAGCCCCATGGGGTCGGCCGCGCCGTGCGCGTCCAGCAGGCCGTATTCCGGCCAGGTCTCGGCCCCGGCGAAGCAGGCGGAGCCCATGGGCGTCTCATGGAGGTCGTACCCCCCGGCGATGCCGAGATCGACCACCCCGTCAACGTCCGAACGAACCAGCCATTGCCCGGCGCGCAGGGCCGTGTTGAGCAACCCCACGCCGGTCACGCCCAGGAGCACGGTCCGCCCGCCGGCCTCGTATTCGGCCGTCTCGCCCTGGCCCACGGCGGGCGCGGCCGGGAATGCGGCGCGCATCTCGTTGGCCGTGGCGGTCAGGACCAGGAGCACGGGAGCGCCCTACAGCCGCCAGTAGGCGACGGACTCGGCCTCGAGCTCGGCCCGGTCGAAAAATCCCTTCACGTCCACCACCAGGGCCTTGGCCGGGTCCGTGAACCAGCCCTTCAGCTCCTTGACGGCGATGTCCTTGTACGCGGCGTGCGGCACGGCCAGGATCAGGGCGTCCAGGTCGCGCAGTTTGTCGAGCCCGCACAGGGACACGCCCAGCTCGTGCTCGGCCTCCTCGGGGTCGGCCTGGGCGTCGTGCACCAGGACCTCTACGCCGTAGTCGTCGAGCTCGGCCAGGATATCCACCACGCGGGTGTTGCGCAGGTCGGGCACGTTCTCCTTGAAGGTCAGGCCGAGCACGCCCACGCGCGCGCCCATGATCTTGCAGTCGTTCCGGATCAACCTCTTTATCGTCGCCTCGGCGATGTACTTGCCCATGTTGTCGTTGATCTCGCGGCCGGCCAGGATGACGTGGGGGTGCAGCCCCAGGGCCTGGGCCTTGAAGGTCAGGTAGTACGGGTCCACGCCGATGCAGTGGCCGCCCACCAGGCCGGGCCTGAAGGGCAGGAAATTCCATTTGGTGCCCGAGGCCTCGAGCACGTCCAGGGTGTCGATGCCCATGCGCTCGAAGATCAGGGCCAGCTCGTTCATGAGCGCGATGTTCAGGTCGCGCTGGGTGTTCTCGATGACCTTGGCCGCCTCGGCCGTGCGGATGTTCGGGGCCAGGTGGGTGCCCGCCTTGACCACGGTGCCGTAAACCTGCTGGAGCAGCTTGCCGGTGGGTTCGTCCTGCCCGGCCACGACCTTGGCGATGGTCTCCAGGCGGTGGACCTTATCGCCGGGGTTGATGCGCTCGGGCGAGTAGCCCACGGTGAAGTCGGGGCCGCAGGTCAGGCCGGACTCGGCCTCCAGGATGGGCACGCAGACCTCTTCGGTCAGGCCGGGGTAGACCGTGGACTCGTAGACCACCACGGAGCCGGGCTGGAGATGCTTGCCCACCGAAATGGAGGCCCCGCGCACGGGGCGCAGGTCCGGGGTGCGAAATTCGTCGATGGGCGTGGGCACGGCCACCAGGATGAGGCGCGCCTTCTCGAGATCCTTCAGGTCGGCGGTGAAGACCAGGTCCACGTCGTCGCCCACGGTGGAGAAATCCACCTCGTGGGTGCGGTCGAGGCGCTGCTTCAGTTCGGCCACGCGCTTCTCGGAAACGTCCACGCCGAGTACCCGGAAATGCCGTCCCAGGGCCACGGCCAGGGGCAGGCCCACATAGCCCAGCCCGACCACGGCGATGGCGTCTTTCTTGGCCTGCAACCGCTCAAAATCAACCATGCTCATTGTGTTCTCCTTGACTCCCCGGGTGGACACCAATCTGGTTCTGTGGCTTACTGGCCCCCATGAACATCGACTGGTCGCTTCTCATCGCCGCCATCGGACTGGCCCTCGTCTTCGAGGGCATTCCCTATTTCCTGTTCGCCGAGCGGATGCCCCGCCTGCTTACCCGGCTGGCCATCCAGCCGCCCAAATTCCTGCGCTTCATCGGGCTTGCGGCCATCATCCTCGGCCTGCTCGTCATCTCGTTCGGCCGCTCTTTATCCCAATAAGGCACGGGCTGTCCAGAAACGGCCGGGCAATCCCCCGGCCGGACAAGGCTTTCCGCCGCCGCGCCGGGATGCCCGCAGCTAGCCTTTCGCCGATTTCTTCGGAGCCGCCTTTTTCGGGGCGGCCTTTTTCACAGTCGCCTTCTTCGCGGCCGCTTTTTTCGGGGCGGTCTTCGCCTTCGTCGAGCCCTTCTTCGGCGCCGCCTTCTTTGCGGTCTTCTTGGCGGTCGCCTTCTCGACGGATGCCTTTTGGGGGGCCGCCCGCTCCGGGACCTCGGGTTCCAGGACCTCGGGTTCCAGGGCCGGTTCGAACCGCCGCCCGCCGGGCTTTTCGGCCACGTGCAGGTAGACGATGCCGGACATCATTGGGACGTTGTAGACCCGCTCGAAGCCCGCTTCAAGCAGTTCCTCGCCCAGGGCCCGCTCGTCCGGAAAACTCTTTATGGTCTCGGCCAGGTAGCGATACGCGCCGGGGTCGCCGGAGATGCGGTCGCCGAGAAACGGCAGGACCTTGTCCAGGTAGAAATTGTACAACCCCTTCCAGACCCGCTTCGAGCCGGTGCCGAACTCGAGGATGCACAGCCGCGCGCCGGGCTTGAGGACCCGCAGGAACTCGGCGTAGGCCGCCTCGCGGGGCAGGATGTTGCGGATGCCGAAGGCGATGGTCGCCGCGCTCATGCACTCGTCGGGCAGGGGCAGGCTGCGGCCGTCGGCCTGGACCGGGAAGATGCGCTCCTCGCGGCCCTTCTTGAGCTTCTTGGCCTTGCCGTTCTCGAGCATGGGCAGGGCGAAGTCCAGGGCCGCCACCTTGCTGTCGGGATACTGCCGGAGCAGCTCCACGGACACGTCCATGGTGCCCGCGGCCAGGTCCAGGATCAGGCCGCCCGGCTCGGGGCGGGCCGCCTTGGCCAGCCGGTAGCGCCAGTAGATGTCCTGGCCCCCGGACAGGGCGTGGTTCAGGAAGTCGTACCAACCGGCGATGCGGCCGAACATGTCCGCCACCCGCCTGCCGTGCTCGGCATGGGTGGAGGCCCCGGTATGGGACGCGCATTCGGGACGGTCCATTACTCGGCCTCGTCCTCAATGATCACCTGGCGCGAGCCGTCCCCGGCGGTCACGCCGGTGATGGTGCGCACGATGTCCTTGTAGATGACATCGAAATTCTGTCCGAAGTTGGAGGGGGAGATGCGCCCCACCTCGATGAACTTGATGACCACTTCCTTGGCCACCTGCAATGCCTGCTTGTCGTACTTGTCCATGCTCCACGCTCCCGGTCGTCAAAGGAAAAACCGCCCGGTGGGAAATGGCCTTGACCAACACAGTCAGGGTATGCCGGGCGGAGAAAAAGGGAGAAACCGGAAAGCCCCTCTCTTTTTTCGGGGTCAGTAGCACGCGCCGCCCCGGTTCGTCGAGGAGTTTAGGGGGCGCGGACATTCGCCCCGCTGTGCGAATTTCGCTGGACGACGGCGGGGTTCCGCCCTACCGTCGCTCGACCCGGCCCGCCGGGAACTCTCCGCCCCGAGGTGCCCATGAGGATCCCCCTTTTCACCGCCCTGCTGCTCGCGGCCTCCAACGTGTTCATGACCTTTGCCTGGTACGCCCATCTCAAGGAGCTGAACCAGCGCCCGTGGTACGTGGCCGCCCTGGTCAGCTGGGGCATCGCCCTGTTCGAATACCTGATCCAGGTCCCGGCCAACCGGCTGGGCTACACCACGCTCTCCCTGCCCCAGCTCAAGATCATGCAGGAGGTCATCGCCCTGGCCGTGTTCGCCCCCTTCTGCCTGCTGTACATGCACCAGCCCCTCAAGCTCGACTACCTCTGGGCCGCCCTCTGCCTGCTGGGCGCGGTGTATTTCATATTTCGGTCGTGATCCCCTGACTTAGAAAAAGCAGGAGAGGAAGCCGCTTCGCGGCGATGGCCGGGTGACTTCGCCTTGATTCGCCCCGTCCTGGGGCTCACCCCTCCGGGGCGCCGGAAAGACCGGCGTCCAAATCCGCCGTCCTGCGGATTTGTCGGCGGGCAGCCCCAGCTCTTAGGCGGGTCATCGAGCCTTGGAGATAGCGGCGGCGATAGGGTTCGCCCCCTTGCATCCCTCTTTTGCGCCTTCGGCGCGGGAAGTTGCCGCTTCGCGGTGGGGGGGATTATTTCTCGGGGCGGCAGCCGTCGGCTTCGGACAGCCGGTTGCGGCCCTCGCGTTTGGCCCGGTACAGGGCCGCGTCCGCCCGCTCCAGGACCCGGGCCGGGGTGGTCAGGGTGCCGTCGTGGACGTACAGGCCGATGCTCGAGGTGACCGTGTGCTCCCGCCCGTCCACCACGAACGGGGTGGAGGACACGCTCTCCAGAATGCGCTCGGCCACGCCGCGCGCCGCCTGACAGCGTTCGCCCGGCAGGAGGATGACGAACTCGTCGCCGCCCAGCCGGGCGATGACGTCCTGGCTGCGCACGGCCGAGGCGCAGCGTTCGGCGAATCCGCCCAGGATCACATCGCCCGCGTGATGGCCGTAGGTATCGTTCAGGGTCTTGAAATTGTCGATGTCCAGCATGAGCACGGCAAAGGGCGAGCCCCGGTCCACGCCGTGCTCCAGCTGGCTCTGCAGCTCGCGCCAGAACATCCGCCGGTTGAGCACCCCGGTCAGCGGGTCGGTGACCGCCTCCTCCCGGAGCCGCTCCTCCTCCTGCTTGCGCGCCCGGATGTCCACGGCGATGCCCGCCAGCTGCTCGGGACGACCGCCCGCGCCGCGCCGCAGGTTGCCTATCAGCTCCATCCAGCGCATATCGCCGCAGTCCGTGAACAGACGCAGGTCCTGGCGGAAGACGTCCTTGTCCCCGGCCATGTGCTCGCGCACGGACTGGAGCAGGCCGTGGCGGTCCAGGGGATGGACCAGGCGCAGGGCCGCGCGCAGCGAAAGATTGATGTTCTCGGTGGGCATGGGCACGGAGTGGATGAGCTCCGCCGCGCACCACAGCTGGCCGGTGGTGAAGTCGAAGGACCAGGCCGCGCTGTCCGTGATCCGCCGCAGTATCTCGAACTGCTTGCGCTTGGCGCTCAGGCGGTCGCGGAGCACGGCGTTGGCGATGAGGTAGCCCGCGGTGCGCAGCAGCGCGATCTCCGCGTCGGTCCAGTCGTACTCCCGCTCGCAGTCGTCGAAGCCGAGCGTGCCCCACCACTCGTCGTCGACCATGATCGGGATGGTCAGCATGGACTTGATCCGCTGCACGGTCTGGCTGTCGCGCAGCCAGCCCGGTTCGAGCTCGTGGGTCAGAACCTTCTGCCACTCCCCGTTCTTCCGGCTGCGGATCATCTCCCGGTAGCCGGGCCGGTCTATGGGGTTGGTGAACATGGAGAACATGGGCATGCCGATCTGTTTGAACCGGGGCGCGGCCGCCCATTCGAAGGTGTAATTCTGGGTGAGGTGCGTGTCGGTCAGCTCCAGGGTCTGGAAGATCCACACCCGGCTCACCCCGGTGACCCGCCCGAGCGCGGCCAGCAGGTCGTTGACCCCCTCGGGCCACCCCTTGCCCGAGGTCAGTTCCTCGGCGCTGCGGGCCATGGCCGAAAGCAACGCCGCGTTGCTGCCCTCCTCGTAGGAGGACCCCAGTCCGTCGAATGTTCCCGTCTGTATAGGCATGCGCCCATAGTCCACACCATCGAAGCGGCGAGGTCAAGAAATGATAATCACTCTTGCTTTCCTTGTTCCTTGTTGCTACATCAGGCTCAATGCATTCTCTAGACTTTCTCAAGAACAGACGGCGGAAGCGGACCCGGCTCTTCCGGGCCCTCCTGCTGGTCCTGTTGGCATGCGGCATGTTCCCCGCGCCCGTGGCCTCCGAGGTCATCGGCAGCGTGGACACGGTCTTCCACATGTTCTCGCGGGACGACGACATCGTGGTCGAGGCCTTCGACGACCCGGACGTGGGCGGCGTGACCTGCTACCTGAGCCGGGCCCGCAAGGGCGGGGTCAAGGGTATGATCGGCGTGGCCGAGGACCCGTCCGACGCCTCGATCATGTGCGTGGCCACCGGGGACGTCGTGGTGCCCGAACGGGTGCGGAACGGCAAGGCGAACGGGGACAAGGTGTTCAAAAAGGGCACCTCCCTGGTCTTCAAGTCCATGCAGGTGGTCCGGTTCTACGACCAAAAGCGGGACGTCCTCGTGTACATGGTCTACAGCGACCGGGTGGTCGAGGGTTCGCCCAAAAACAGCATCACCTGCGTCAAGGTGCAGTGACAGGGAGATCGCAATGAGCAGAGACGAATTATCGCGGCTGATGGGCGACGCCCTGGCCGACCCGGAGCTGATCCGGGAGGCCATGACCCTTACGGACCGGCCGGGCCTGGAAGCCTTTGTGCGGGGCCGGGGCTACGCCCTCTCCCCCGGAGAGATGGACGAGATCTGGGAGCTGGCCTGCAAGGCCCTGGGCGGCGGCGCAGGGGCCACGGACGCGGCCCGCTGGCGGCTGACCACCGTGGGCAACGCGCATCTCGCCCCGCAGGACTAGCCCCTTATCAGAACCGCCAGAGAATCCGGGCGAATCCGCCCAGGGCGTTGTCCAGGTCGTGCGACGACTTGTACGAGCCCGCCTTGTTGTACAGCTTGTACTTCCGATTATAGTGGAATTCCGGCCCGACGCTGAAGGTCAGGGCCTTGTTGGGCATGTAGTCCAGGTAGAGCCCGACCTTGGACTGGGCCACGCCGAGATAGCCGCTTTCGTAGATCGCGTTGTCCGGGGCCAGCCGGTAGGTCTTTTCCTGGGTGGACAGGGCGAAGTTCAGGGCGATGTGCTCGGAACCCGGCTTGGAGTCCTGCAACAGCCCCACGGACTGGAGCGTCCTGCGCAGGGTCTTTTGCGAAACGGCCACGGCCAGGCCCAGCTCCAGGTCGCCGAACAGGTCGCTGTTCAGGGCCGACAGGGCCACGCTCCGGGCGGTCAGCCCGAGCATCCAGCCATCCCAGAAATCATAGGCCACCCCGCCGTCGACACCCACGCCGACGGCCCCGGGCGCGACCTTCTCGTAGGAGGCGTTCACCTCCGCGTTGACCCAGTACCGCCAGTTGTCCGTGAGCTCGTTGTTCAGCAGCCGGGCCTGCAGGGTGATGTCCTGGAGCGTTTCCCAGGGAGTGACCGCCCCGCCCGTATCGAAGCGGCGGCCCAGGCCGTCCTTGCCCGCCCACTTGAAGTAGTCGATGTCGTAGGACAGGTGGAAGATGGAATAGTCGGCGGACAGGGAGGCGCGGGTCACGCTGACGCTGCCCAGGCCGCTGGTGAAGTCCGCCTGGGCGATGTGCCCCAGGCCCCCCTGCAGTTGCAGGGTCTTGTTCACATTGGTCGGCGCGGCCACCAGGAAGCCCGGCTCGTCGCCCATGGTCACGCCCCCCTGGGCAAAGACGCGGGGGGCAAGACCGAGCACGACGGCGAGCAGGACGGCTATTATGGCGTGGGCGCGAAACATGGCGCGGAAAATACACGCCCCCTCACGGGATGGCAAGATCGCCCGCCCGGCCCCGGCCGCGAAAAAAGCCCGGCCCGGCGTGTGCCGGACCGGGCTTTGAATGCCGTCTCCGCAGGGCGTTAGGCCCCGCAGCATTTCTTGTATTTTTTGCCGCTGCCGCAGGGGCACAGGGCGTTGCGCGATATCTTGGCGTCCTTGCGCACGGTGGCGGGCTTCTTCTCGTTCGCGGACTCGCTGTCCGTGTACTGGAGATCGTCCGTGTCCTCGTGCTTGAACTCGTCGTCGCTGACCTCGGCCTGGATGCGCAGGTGCGAGAAGGAGCGCAGGGCGTTCTCCTTGATGGTGTAGATCAGCTCGGAGAAGAGCTCGAATCCCTCGCGCTTATACTCCTGCTTGGGGTCCTTCTGGCCGTACCCGCGCAGGCCGATGCCGTCGCGCAGATGGTCCATGTTCAGCAGGTGCTCCTTCCAGTTGCGGTCGAGCGAGTCGAGCAGGAAGTAGCGCATGATCTCCTGGTAATGGTCGCCGGTGGAGGCGCGCAGGTAGGCGAATATCTCCTCCACCCACTTCTCGGCCTGCTCCATGTCGGGCAGGCCGGACTTGCCCCATTCCGGGAAGCGCTCGAAGTTGAAGACCTCCTCCAGGCGGGCCCGGACCGACTCCACAGTCTCCTTGTCCGCGCCGCCCTTGGCGTCCAGGGCGGGCTCGAGGATCTCCTCCAGGAGGTCCTCGGCGTATTCCTTGGCGATGGGCTCGACCTCCTTGGACTCCATGAGCTCGCGGCGCAGGCCGTAGATGGCCTCGCGCTGCTGGTTCATGACGTCGTCGTATTCGAGCAGCTGCTTGCGGATTTCGTAGTGGTGGCCTTCCACGCGGGTCTGGGATTTTTCGATGGCGCCGGAGACCATCTTGTTCTCGATGGCCATGCCGTCTTCGAGGCCCAGTTTTTCCATGATGCCCTTGAGGCGGTCGGAACCGAACAGGCGCATGAGGTCGTCGTCCAGCGCCAGGTAGAAGCGGGACGAGCCCGGATCGCCCTGGCGGCCCGCGCGGCCGCGCAGCTGGTTGTCGATGCGCCGCGACTCGTGGCGCTCGGTGCCGATGATGTGCAGGCCGCCCAGTTCGCGGACGCCCTCGCCGAGCTTGATGTCGGTGCCGCGACCGGCCATGTTGGTGGCGATGGTCACCTTGCCCTTGTGGCCCGCTTCCAGGACGATCTCGGCCTCGCGCTCATGCTGCTTGGCGTTGAGCACGTTGTGCGGGATCTTGCGTTTCTTCAGCAGGTTGGAGAGCAGCTCGGACTTCTCGATGGAGACCGTGCCCACCAGGGTGGGCTGGCCGCTCTTGTAGCATTCCTCGATGTCCGCGGCGATGGCCTTGTACTTCTCTTCCTGGGTCTTGTAGATGGAGTCCGGGTTGTCCTTGCGGACCATGGGCATGTTGGTCGGGATGACCACGACCTCCAGGCCGTAGATCTGCTGGAACTCCACGGACTCGGTGTCGGCCGTGCCGGTCATGCCGGCCAGCTTTTCGTACATGCGGAAATAGTTCTGGAAGGTGATGGAGGCCAGCGTCTGGTTCTCGGCCTCGACCTTGACGTTCTCCTTGGCCTCGATGGCCTGGTGCAGCCCGTCGGACAGGCGGCGGCCCGGCATGAGGCGGCCGGTGAACTCGTCGACCAGGACGACCTGGTCGTCCTTGACGATGTATTCCACGTCCTTGATGAAGCAGTAGTGCGCCTTGACCGCCTGGAGCACGTGGTGCTGGAGCGAGATGTTCTGCGGGTCGAACAGGTTGTCCACGTCGAGCAGTTCCTCGATCTTTTCCACGCCCGCGTCGGTCAGGGTGATGGACTTGGTCTTCTCGTCCAGGACGAAGTCGCCGTCGGGCACGGCGTCCTTGTCCTCGGGGTCCGTGGGGCTGGACTTGACCAGCTTGGGCACGATGGCGTCCACGCGGCGGTACAGGCCGGACGACTTCTCGCCCGGACCGGAGATGATCAGCGGGGTCCGCGCCTCGTCGATGAGGATGGAGTCCACCTCGTCCACGATGGCGAAGTTGAGCGGCCGCTGGACCAGCTGCTCCTTGTAGAACTTCATGTTGTCGCGCAGGTAGTCGAAGCCGAACTCGTTGTTGGTCCCGTAGGTGATGTCGGCCGCGTAGGCCACCTGGCGTTCCTGGTCGGTCAGGCCGTGGACGATGACGCCGTAGGTCAGGCCGAGGAAATTATAGAGCTGGCCCATCCACGCGGCGTCGCGCGAGGCCAGGTAGTCGTTGACCGTGACCACGTGCACGCCCTTGCCGGACAGGGCGTTGAGGACCACGGCCAGGGTGGCGACCAGGGTCTTGCCCTCGCCGGTCTTCATCTCCGCGATCTTGCCCTGGTGCAGGACGATGCCGCCGATGAGCTGCACGTCGAAGTGGCGCATGGGCGGGTCGAACGCGCGCTTGCCCGCCTCGCGGACCAGGGCGAAGCACTCGGGCAAAAGGTCGTCCAGGGTCTTCTCGCCGGCGGCCACCTGCCCTTTCCAGGCCGCGACCTTGACCGGGAAATCGCTGTCGGCCAGGGCCTGCATCTCCGGTTCGAGCGCATTGATCTGCGCGATGATCGGCTTGAGTTTCTTGAGGTATCGGTCGTTCTTGGAACCGAAGATCATTTTGAGCATGTATGGGTTCTCCAGAAAATCTTTGGCGGCCCTTCAGTGCGCGGCCGCGAACGCTGTAGTGCAAGATAACGTCGGAAAACGGAAAGTCAACGCGACAATCGCGTGACACTCCCCTTTCCCGGCGGAGTCAAGGGATAGCACAAAGCGGGCCGGGCGTAAAAGGGACGGCTCCGGGCCCGGCCGACGCGGGAAAAACGGCAGCGGAAGGCGTCACCCGGCGCGCACGGACGCCCCGGCCCCGCCGCGCAGCTCCCGGTACCAGGCCGCGCCCACGGCCCAGCCCAGGACGGACACGCAGCACTGGACCGGAACCTGGAGCCAACGGGAATACAGTTCGGTGAACGGGCTGAACGGGAAGACGCCGGACAGGATGTCGGACGGCAGCCGCCGGGCCGCCCACCACAACAGCGCGGTCAGGAACAGGGTTCCGGCGACCGGGCGCGACAGCTCCCATGAACGCCGGAAGGACACGCGGTCCCCGGCGGCCGCGCCCGCCAGGGTGAACCCGAAGCGGCAGAGCAGATACAGCAGCGGCAACGCCGCCACATGGTAGGATACGGTCCACAAGAAAAAGGAATGCTTGCCGAAGACCGGCGCGGCAAGCCACTGCACGCCCCAGCAGAGCAGCCCCCACGCCTGGCCGAAGCAGAGGTAATAGCAAAAGGCGTAGGGCAGCGCCCGCAGGAACCGGCGCGAAAAATCCGGTCCGAAAAACCCGCGCTCCCCATCCCCGCGCAGCACCGCGCCCGCCACGACCACGACCAGGGCCAGGTTCAGCAACGCCCCCAGGGCCGACCACGACCAGCCCGCAACGTACAGGTACGCGCCCTCCAGCCGCCGCAGGGGCAGCAGGCTGAAAACGAACGACAGGTACAGGATCGCGGCGCTGGCGGCATAGGGCAGCGGCTCGGCCCGCATCCGTCCAAAGGCCGCGCGCAGGACCCCGCCGATCCGGCGCAGGGCCGCCCGCCAGGCGTCCTCGGCGCGCATGAACCAGGGGGAATCGGGCACGGGGTTAGGCCTCGGCGGCCGCAACGGGCGACGGCGGCCCGGCCTCGCGGGCGAGCACGACATACCAGGTGGTCGAGAGCGAAAACGTCAGCGGGAGGAACAGGGAAATCAGCAGGGACCGTATCATGGCCCAGACAAGAGGCTCGGTCGGAACCATGGGGCCGAACCACTGTCGC
The DNA here is from genome assembly GCF_041414475.1 of Pseudodesulfovibrio karagichevae. Taxonomy (NCBI): domain Bacteria; kingdom Pseudomonadati; phylum Thermodesulfobacteriota; class Desulfovibrionia; order Desulfovibrionales; family Desulfovibrionaceae; genus Pseudodesulfovibrio; species Pseudodesulfovibrio karagichevae. Next base: position 18,362 of record NZ_JBGLYH010000037.1, on the reverse strand, counting down.
GCCGCCCATTCCAGCCCCAGGAGCAGGGCCCCGGGCGGCCCCAGGAGCGCCACGCCGGACAGCAGAATGGGAAAAACCTTCTTCCGGGTCAGCTGGAAGGAGAGTTCGAGCGGCGACTTGCGCCCGTCCACGACGGCCGCCGGGGTCAGGACAAGCCGCATGGCCAGACAGGCCGCGAGCAGGCCGGGCATAATCTCGACCATCCACTTCGTTACGGGCCCGACCTCGGCCACCGGTCCGTCCAGGAACAGCCCCAGGGCGGCAACACAGGCGATCGTCAGGATGAAGGCGAAAACGCCCACAAAAGCGATGAGCACGACCGAATACAGGCCATAGCTCAGAGATTTCCTTAAAAACAACGGGGGAATGCGGCGAATGTCGCCCTCCCCGGTGAGCAGGACGAAAACGAATGCCACCTCCACCGGCATGAGCAACACGGAGAAGGGCATGACAAAGGCGAACCAGTGGACCGGATCGGGTCCGGGCATCCGCCAGTCGAAGTAATCCTGGACCAGGGAAAGAACGGCCAGAAGAAGGAACGGGACCAGCAGCCGCTTCCGCCGCTCACCGAGCACGCCGAGTGCACGGCGCGCCACGGCCAGCGGCGAGGGGGAGCGTTCCATGCCTATCGCCCCTCCGGCAAATCCGCATACGGCCCCACGCCCGAACCGGCGCGCGGGTCGGGGGCGGCTCCCGGGGCGAATTCGAACGTGCCGGAATCCTTACCGGGACCCGCTTTGCGCAGGCGCAGCTTCTCGTACCATATGGCGTTGGCGGCGATCAGCACGATCCAGGTGAACAGGTTTACCACCAGCATGAGGATCGTCACCGGAACGGCGCTCGACCCGATGTCGCCCGCAGCAGCCCCGGCCATCATGCTTACCTGGAAGATCGTGCTCAGCACCATGGTCGGGATGGAAATCATGATTATCGACCAGAACAAGCGCCAGGCGTGCCCTTTGGTCAGGGCCAGGGCCTCGCGCACGCTGACCACATGCCCAACGGCCGCGCCCGGAATCATGACCCCGAGCCGCAGGAAAAACCCGATGAGCACGAAATAGAGAACGACGCCGACCATGATGATGGCGGCCAGGGCCGACGGATTGGAGACGCCCGGCTGCCCGGCGTCGGGCATGAGGGAGAAGGCCATGACTCCCAGCGGCACCATGACCACGAACGCAGCGGCGAAAAAGATCAGGCAGAGGATCAGCACCCGAACGAAGACCCGGCCCATGGCGGGCCAGAACGGCCGGGGTATGGCCTTGCCCGGCCCCCGCTGCATGGTCACGGCCAGATGGTTGGTCGTGGTCGCCAGAAAGAGCAGGCTCAGAATGTAGACGACCCCGGACAGCAATGCGGCCCCCAGGCCCAATCCCGCAGCCCCCTGCGGGGTGGCCAAGCTTGCGGCCATCCCCACGGTCAGAAACAGGACCAGCAGCACGGGCACGAAACAGGCCAGTATAAGCGCGGCGAAGGTCCCCTTCCGCCTCCAGCCCAGGACGACGGCCTCTTTGACCACGGCAAAAGGCGAAATCTTTTTCGACATGGACACCTCCCCGGAATCTCCGGTCTGTTCAGGGTTCAGGGTCGATTCATAGTGCATGCGCAACCGCTCGTACCAGATGGTGAAGGCGGCGAAGGTAAACCAGAAAAGGGCCGTACCGACGACCATGTACAGCAGGTAGGCGGGCGAGAACGGGTCAAAGGTCCGGTCCCGCATGGTCTGCAGGTTCACAACCACGCTCACGCCAATGAGCACGGCGTACGGCAGGGCGAACAGGAGCAGACGCAGAACATGCCCCTTGGTCATCCGCCAGGAGCGCCGGAAAGCGGCGGCGTCACCCGCCGACACGGCGGGCAGGGCCATGCCCCAGCGCACGAGCAGATACGTGGAGACAGACATCACCACCGCCGTGACGGGTATGGTCATGGAGGAAATCGCTTTCGGTACATCCCCGCTCATGAAAATGAGTACTCCAAGGACGACTGCGCACAGTTCGGCCACGCCGAACGCCATGAGCGCAACCAGCAGGGACTTCCACAAAAACCGCAGATACCGGCGGCCGAAGCGGTCGGGCAACAGCCTGGGGGCGCCGCGCAGGGCCATCAGCGAATCGTGAAACACGACCATATACAACAGGGGAGACAAAAGCAGTATCGCCCCCCAACCCGCGAGGGTCAGTTCCAGGGAGTAGCCCTTTGAGACGAACGACAGCATCAACGGCAGCGCGAGAATCACCCCGGCCACAGCCGCGCCCAGATAGACCTTGGCCCGCAACCGCATCAGCCGCAGGGCGTCCACGGCCACGGCTTTTATTGAAATCTTGTCCGACATCTCCCACTCATCCTATGGTTTCCAGCCAGTGGCCCACCGCCACCCCATCCGGCGCGGTGGCCGAGAGCTGGGCCAGGCAGGCCGAGCATCCAGAGAGGACCACGTCCGCGCCCCTGAGCGCTTCCCAGCATTGCCGGTTGACCGGCTCGGTCAGTCCGGGCGCGGCCAGGCGCATGACCCCGCCGAAGCCGCAACACTGCTCGTCCGTGGCCCGGACGAGCCTGTCGCCCAGGACCTCGCGCAGAAAATCGCGGTCCGGATCGTCCGAACCCGCGTGGCACGGATGGTGATACCCTAACCTTTCCGGGATGTTGCCGGATATCACGAATTCCATACCGTGTATAGTTTCAGACAGGGGCAGTAGGGAACCCACCCAACGGGACCGTTCCCCGTCGGACTCGAAACAATCGTAGACCCGCAGCCCGGCCAGGCAGGAGGCGCAGAACACGACAATGCGCGGACGGCCCGCCTCGCGCCAGACCGCCACGTTGCGCTCGGCCATGGCCGTGGACTCGTGCGCGAACCCGGCCCCCTTCAGGCCTGAGCCGCAGCAGGCGAAATCGCCGGACAGGACCTCGGCCCCCAGGCCGTCCAGCAGCCGCAGCGCGGCCATGAGCCAGCGGCCCTGGACGTAGTTGGCCGTGCAGCCCGCGAACAGGAGCAGCTTCTCGCCGCGAAGGGTGTCCGGAAAGGTCTTGGGCGTCAGGAAGGGGTCGAGCCCCGGCCCGCCGGTCATGCCCGCGAGCATCTTGAGCATGGGGCCGAGCTTCTCGGTGCGGAACCGCTCGGGCACCAGCCCGGCGGCCTTGGCGCTGGGCGACCAGAGCTGCCGGGCGCGGGTCAGCCAGGTCTTCCACAGCCAGGATTTGAAATTCGGGTGCGCGGCGCGCAGGGCGGCCACCAGGCCGGGCACGTCCTGGCCCTGGGAGCAGACCTCGCGGCACCGGCCGCAGCCGAGGCAGAGCCCGGCCAGCCTGGCGGCGTCGGTCTCGGACAGCTTGTCCGGGTCCTCGGCCAGGACCCGGCAGAGGTCGGACTTCGAGCGCGGCCCGAGCTCCTCGCGCCCGGTGGCGCGCAGCAGCGGACAGACCTGGAGGCACTTGCCGCACAGGATGCAATGGGAAACGTGTCGGGAGATACTGTCGGACATGCCTAGGTCCTACCCGCGTCCGTCCCCCTTGGCAACCGGCCGGAACGGCGGCGAAAAAGTGCCCTCATCAGTACAGGGGCGGGAGCAGGGCCTCCGCCGCCATGCTCACGGCGACCGCCCACAGGTAGCTCGCCAGCGTGCCGACCAGGACGTATTCCGCCCTTTCCCGGTCCGCGGAATCCTTGATCTCGCCGAACCGGAGGATGGATTTGGCCACCACCAGGAAGCCGATACCCTCCCAATGGCCGCCCAGAATGAAAATCAGGATGAACAGCCGCTCCAGGATGCCGATCCACTTGCCCGCGTTCTTGCGGCCCCGGACCCCGTCGTCCTGGCCCTCTCGCGGACCTTCGGCGGCGTTGCTCCCGGCCTCCTCGCCCTTGCCGATGTCCCAGATCCCGATCATGGTCTTGACCGCGAGGGAACCGGGGATGCCGACCAGCAAGAGCCCGCATCCCCAGACGCGCACGGCCCCGGAGCCGAGGGTGGATAGCCAGAGGGGCTCCAGTCCGGGCGACAGCGGCGTTCCGGGCAAGCCCCACCACACCAGCCCGCAGATCACGGCCAGGTGCAGGGCCTGATCCGCCAGCAGCCACCGGTTTCCGCCGTCGCCCAGGCAACTTTTCGTCCCGTCTATGGCCCAATGGCTGGCGGTCGTGACGGCGAACGCCCAGACGGGATCCAATGACCCCGAACTCATGAGCGCGGCGAGCGCTCCGGCCACCATCGAGTGCAGGAGCAGGACACCGGAAGCGAACCCCCTGTCTTCCTTGGCCTTGACCCAACCGTCGGGCTGGAACAGGAAATCCGTGGCGAGATGCGCGAGCAACAGGCCGAGAAGCAGTAGTTTGGGATCAGCCATGGGACAGCTCCTCCCCGGAGACCAGCTCCCGGACCGACCGCTCGTAATATTCGATGAACTTTTCCACGGCCCAGAAGCCCGAGGCCGCGAGATGCTGGTGCGCGGTCGATTGGCCGACGCCCATCAACTCGCCGATCCGCCTCTCCGTCCCGCACTCCTGCAGGGCGAGCCCGGCGGCCCGGCTCTGCCGCTCGGTCCAGCCGGACGCCAGGGCGTCGAACAACGCGCACTGCGGAACCAGGGCCCGGTTGAACGGTTCCCACGGCGTCCGTACGGCCAGGCGCCTCTTTTCCGCCAGCTTGACCGACAACTCGTCCACGCCCCTTCCGGACAGCAGGAACGCCTCGCCACGGCTCCGGCCGGAGCTTTCCCCCAGCGCATCGACGCGGCCCACACCCACGCCCATGCGCACGTCGAGCTTTTTTTCGCCCCACCGGCGGAACTCCGCCAGCAGGCTCATCCTGATATGCAGGGCCACCCGGAGGGCGTCTCCCGGCGTGACCACGCCCTGGAAGCCGTCGCCCCGATACACGGCGAAATCCCGCACCATGCCGCTCCGGTTGGCGCAGGAGACATCGTTCAGCACCCGCGCCAGCGTCTCCTGGACCAGCCCCGGTTCCCTGGCGCTGGTGGAACTGACGACATCCCCCGTCACCACGCCGACAAAATCCATTGATTCCCGCATAGTCCCTCCGCAATAGCCTTGAGAGGCGATATTTGCCATTAATGGCATCAGGGGGCGATAATCAAAAACAATCGCCTTGAGACACCATAATTACCGACAATAGCCTTGAAAGACGATAATTGCAATTAATAGCCTCAGGAGGCGATAAGATGCGCGATGGGACGCGGCCGGGCCTACCACCCTTTGCCGGGATTCATGATCTCGTTGGGGTCGAAGACGCGGTGCACGGCGTCCATATAGTGGAGTTGGTCCGCGCCGAGCTGTTCGGGCACGAAGGAGGCCTTGGTCAGGCCGGTGCCGTGCTCGCCGGAGATGGTCCCGCCCAGCTCCACGGCGGCCCGGAAGAGCCGTTCCTTGACCCGGTGGGCGGCCCGGACCTCCTCGGGGCGGCTTGCGTCGTGCATGATGTTGGTGTGGATGTTGCCGTCGCCCAGGTGGCCGTAGCAGAGCACGGGCAGCCCGGCGTCGGCCCCGGCCTTCTGGGCGATGTCGACCAGCTCGGGCACGCGGCCGCGCGGCACGGCCAGGTCCTCGGAGAGCTTGTTCGGCCGCAGCCGGTAGGAGCCCGGTGAAATGTCGCGGCGCGCGGCCCAGACCGCCTCCTCGGCCGCGCCCTCGCCCACCTCGATGGAGACCGGGCGCACGGGCGCGAGGGCCGCTTTGAGCCGTTTGATCTCGGCGGCCACGCCCTCGGCCGTGCCGTCGAACTTGAAGAGCAGCGCGGCCTGGGCCTCCTGGGCCAGGGGGATCTCCCCGCCCATGCGCACGGCCTTGATGGTGGTGACGTCCATGAACTCGCAGGCGCAGGGCAACAGCCCGGCCCCGAACACGGCCATGGCCCCGTCCATGGAGGCGGCCAGATCGGGGAAGCCCACCAGGACCGAACTCGCGGTCTCGGGCAGGGGAATGAGCTTGACCGTGGCCCGGGTGATCAGCCCGAGCTTGCCGTCCGCGCCGACAAAGAGGCGCTTCAGGTCCAGGCCGACCACGTCCTTTTGCGAGCGCCCGCCCATGGTCAGGACCTTGCCGCCGGGCAGCACGGCCTCGATGCCGAGCACCCAGTCGCGGGTCACGCCATATTTGACGGCCCGAAGCCCGCCCGCGCAGGTCGAGATGTTCCCGCCCATGGTCGAAATCTTCACGCTGGCCGGGTCCGGGGGATAGAACAGCCCCTTTTCGGCGCAGGCCGCCTGGAAATCCGAGGTGATCACACCCGGCTCCACCTCGGCCGCGAAGTCCCGCCCGTCGATGTCGAGGATGCGGTTCATGCGCAGCAGGGAGACGGTCACGCCGTGCAGGATCGGCACGGTGTTGCCCACCTGGCCCGTGGCCCTGGCCCTGGGGTAGATCGGCATGCGCTCGGCGTCGGCCCAACGCAGCAGTTCGGCCACCTGCTCCCGGTTCTCGGGCCGGACCACGGCCCACGGCATGGACCGCTCGCGGCTGGCGTCGGTCGAAAAGGCGTTGAGCTGCACGGCCTCGAGCACGCACCCGTCGCCGGGGAACAGATCGGTCAGAAACGCCCGGTGGGCGTCGGTCAGGGACTTGGCGTATTGCGGCATGGGCCGAACCTACGAGGGCGGCCCCCGGCTGTCAATGGCCGGGCTCCGCCCCCGCGCGCCCCGCCCGTGCTACGAGCCGTTTCGCTTGAAGTAAGCGTCGATGCGCGTCTGCACGTTGCGTTGCAGGTTGCGGTACCAGAAGGCGTAGTCGTACTTGTGCAGCACACCCGGCGGGAAGTGCCCGATCTCCAGCTTGTCCGGCGGCACGGTCTCCAGGGCCCCGTTCCCGAGGTTGATGCGCGCCCCGGCGTACTGCGGGACCTCGCGCAGGACCTTGCCCTTGAAGTCGTCATAGAAGACCGCGCCCAGGTTCAGGTTTCTGTCGGCCATGGCGTCGTCGGTCCGCCAGTTGAGCGGGTTGATGGCGATGGCCCCCGGCCGCAGCACGGGCGACCCCGTGGCCCCCGGCATCTGGGTGTTCCAGGACACGACCACCCCGGTGTCGTCGGCCCCCTTGGCGGGCTTGATCCACGGATACTTCCGCAGGTCGTCGCGGGTCACGGAGTAGCCGATGAGGTAGGCGGCCACGAGCTGCTTCTGCAGGGCCGGGTCCTTGAACCGGCTGCGCATGAGGTCGAGCAGGACCACAGAGCCCTGGCTGTGCCCGGCCAGGATGAACGGGCGGCCCTGGTTGAGGAAGTTCAGGTAGAAGTCGAAGGCCCGGTGCACGTCGTCCGCGCCGATGCGGAAATAGCTGTTCAGGGTCATGTCCGCATCGGGGTCGAGCGCGGCGAAGGTGACCTGGCGGTAATAGGGCGCAAACAGGTTGGCCGCCCCGGAGTAAACCCCGGCCTGGGCCTTGAGCAGCCCCTGCACGTCGGCCCGCAGCGCATGGTTGAACACGTCCATGTTCAGGGGCGATTTGTCGGGATAGATGGTCGGGTAGACGTAGAAGACGTCCACCGGCTTGTCCGGGTTGTCCGGCAGCGAGGCCCAGGCGACCATCTGCCCGTAGTCCGGGCAGCCGGGCACGCAGTCCACGGCGGCCCCGGCGGCCTGGTCGGCGGGCGCTCTGGTCGTGGCGGCGGTTGTGGCCGCGTTGGCGGCGGCGTTTGCGGGGACCGACACGACCGGGTTCGCGGCCGAAACCGGGCCGAACGCGGCCAGGCAGAGCAAAAGGGAAAGCATTCCTGTCCAGATCAAGCGCATGGTCATCTCCTTGGCGTTTTTCTTTTCTGCGTAGCAACTCGGGGGGAAAAAGGAAAGCGCCTGCGCGGTGCGGCGTTGAAGAAGGGGTTGATGGTCCGCGCATGCGCATTGAGGTTGAGCGGTCCCGCCTGCGGCGGGCCTGGGGAACGCCTCTTGTTTGCGCGCATGCGCGGTGGGAGAGCGTGCGTTCTCCTTACTTGGTGTTTCGCCTTTACGGCGACTTCCTTTTTTGCCGGCGCAGAAAAAAGGAAGCAAAAACTGCGCTGTGGTGCGAGCGCGTCGGAAGCGAACCCAAGAGCCCGTAGGCGGCTTTCGCTGGCTGGATAGATGTCCGCTGCGCGGACGCGATCCAGTCTGCCCTTCGCCGCCCGAAACGGGCTCTAGGCCCCGCTTCCGATTGCCCGTCGTTGTAAGTGATATTGTCCTGCCGCGTCCGGCCCGTCATCCCGCCCCCCAACAAGCCCTACCAAGCTCACTGGAGCGCTTTGGACGCCCAGCGTCCAACAGCGGCTCTCTTTGCAGGGCGTCCCGAACGGAAGCGCACCCTCCCGATAATCCACGCCCGCCACATCCGAGTGACCGAAGAGGAGCAGACCAGCCTGAGCCCTGGATCGACGGCCTAGAAGCCGCCCCGAGCGGATCGGATTCTCGTCGGCGATCCCTTGGGCGGCCACACCGCGCGCAAGGCCCTTTTTTGGTTCTTTTTTGGGCAAGCAAAAAAGAACCGCCGCCCGCGCAGGGCATGGAGCAAGTGCAGGGGCGCAGCCCCGCACGGCGGCTCTTGCGTGCCGCAGGCACGTTCCTTCCATCAAAAAAGCCGCCCCAAAGGGCGGCCTTCCTTATCTTCTTAAGGCATCGTCGAGGCCCTTCGACTACCCCTCCCCCACCTCTATCCAGGCGGTGTCGCCACGCGAACTCTCCAAACACGCCTCGAGGAATTTCACCCCCCGCAGCCCATCCTCCCCGGTGGGGAAGTCCACCGCCGCACCCGTCGCGATGGTCGCGCAGTAGGACTGGTAAATGTTGGCGAACGCCAGCAGCCACCCCTCGGGATGCCCGGCCGGGGTGTGGGAATAGGCCATGGCCCCGGGCAGCAGTTCGGGCGCGCCCCGGGTGATGATCCGGACGGGCTCGTTGAGCGGGGTGTAGCGCAGGTGGTCCGGGTCCTCCTGGAACCACTCCAGGCCGCCCCGGTCGCCAAAGACGCGCAGCTTCAGCCCGTTGACCGCGCCGGTGGCCGCCTGGGAGTACCAGTAGACCCCGCGCGCGCCGGTGTCGTACTCGGTCAGGATGACCCCGTTGTCGTCGAGCACCCGGCCCTCCACCAGGGAATCGAGCCGGGCGGCCAGCCGGGTCAGGTTGAGCCCGGTGACGTGCGGCACCAGGTATTCGATGTGCGAGCCCACGTCGCCCAGCGACAGGGTCCCGCCGCCGCGCTCGGGGTCGGCCCGCCAGGACGCCTGGACGTGGCCCGTGGCCTCGAGCAGTTCGGCCAGCCACCCCTGGGGATACTCGCAGTTGACGAAGCGGACCTCGCCCACGTCGCCGCGCGCGATCATCTCGCGCATCTGCCGGACCATGGGGTAGCCCGCGTAGGTATAGGTCACGCCCAGGACGAGCCGCCGCTCGCGGGCCAGGTCCACCAGCTCGCGGGCCTGGGCGGAGCTGTGGGTGAACGGCTTGTCGCACATGACGTTGATGCCGCTTTGCAGGCAGGCCCGGACGTTGGGGTAGTGGGCCTCGTTGGAGGTGACCACCACCGCGAAATCGATGTCCCCGGCCTCGAGCCGGGCCAGCTCCTCGGGCGTGGCGTACACCCGGTCCTCGTCCAGGCCGAGTTCCCGGCCCAGGACGCGGCTCTTTTCCAAATCGCGGGAAAAACACCCCGCCACCAGCCGGGCCTGTCCGTTCAGGGCCAGGGCCCGCCGGTGCACATCGCCGACAAACGCACCGGGACCGCCGCCGATCATGGCATATTTGAGCATGCGCACCTCCTGGTACGGACATATCCCAAAAACCGGTACGCTAAAAGGGGAAAACTATAATACACTTGTCCACCTTCATTCCCAGATATAATGTGGCATTGAACGATGACGGTAAAATAAAAAGGACGTTTTTGGGTGAAGCCCTTTCTTTACGCGCTCATTCTGAGCATCTGCATGACGCTGGCCCCTTCCGCCGGAAGGGGAGCCGCGCCCCCCAAAACGCCGACCGTGGTCTTCCTCTCTCCGATCAGCGTGACCGAACGCCCCTTCTGGCGCCTGTTCTGCGGGTTCATGCAGGCCGCGGCCGACAATCTCGGCGTGGAGCTGCGGATCGTATCCTCGGACAACCGTTACCAGGTCCTGGACAACGCACGGGCCGCCCTCGCCGAAGAGGTGCCGGACTATGTGATCCACACCTACCAGGCCAAGACCACCGTGGACATGCTCCCCCTGTTCGAACGGGCGGGCGTCAAATCCATCATCTGCAACACCCAGCCCGTGGAGAGCGAGAGGGAGGAAGTGGGCCTGCCGAGAGGGAAATACACGCAATGGCTCGGTCTGATATTCCCCGACAACCGCGAGGTGGGCTATCTTTCGGCCAGGAGGCTCATCGGGCAAGGCATCGCCATGGGCCTGACCGCCCCGGACGGGAAGCTCCACATGGCCTACATCGGCGCCTCAAACTCCATCTCCTCGGCCTACACCAGGCGGCTGGGCGTGGAGGCGGCCATCAGCGAGGAACCGCGCGTGGTCGTGGACCGGTTCATCCGCGCGGACTGGATGCGCGACAAGGCCCGCTACAAGACGGAGCGGCTGCTGGACATGTACCCCCTGGCCCGTGTCTACTGGGCCGCCAGCGACTATATGGCCCTCGGCGTCCTGGACGCCGCCGAGGCAAAAGGGTTGACCCCGTCCGTGGATTTCCTCACCACCGGCATAGGCTGGACCGAGGAAGGCATCCGGGCCGTCCGGGAGGGACGGCTGGCGGCCTCCTACGGCGGACACTTCATGGAGGGCGCCAGGGCCCTGATCCTGGCCCTGGACCATTACAACGGCCACGACTTCGCGCCATTGGTCCAGCACTCCCGGATGCGCTGCATCGACCTCGGCAACCTCGACGCGTATCTCCCTATCCTCGACCAGGACAACTGGAAGCGGATCGACTTCAAGCCGTTCACCAAGACCTACAACCCCGACCTCGCGGCCTACGACTTCACGCCCGAGGCCGTGCTCCGGCAGCTGGCCGGGAAATAGGTCCGCTGCCGTCTGGCAAGGCGGGCTCCCCTGTGCTATCCCTCCTGGGCATGGGATTCTTCACGAAACTGCTGTCCGGGCGGACCATGGGCGGCCGGACCGAACACCGGGGCGCGCCGGGCGAGGACGCGGCCGCGCGATACCTCGAATCCAGGGGATTCAAGGTGCTCCACCGCAACTGGCGCTTCCACCAGTGGGAGCTGGACCTGGTCTGCCGCGACCGGGACACGGTGGTCTTCGTGGAGGTCAAGACCCGGCGGGCCGGGTCCATGGGCGCGCCGGGCGAGGCCCTGACGCGCAAGAAACAGGCGCGGCTGATCAAGGCCGCCAGCCATTACCTGACCGAGCACGACCTGTGGGACGAGCCGTGCCGGTTCGACCTGGCCTCGGTCACGGACACGGGCGCGGCCCTGACCGTGGAACTCGAGGAAAACGTCTTTCAACTGGACGGGCAGAGAGCATGAGCGATACCGGCACCCTGTACGTGGTGGCCACCCCCCTGGGCAACACCGACGACCTGTCGCCCCGGGCGCGGGCGATACTGATGGACGCGGACGTGGTCCTGGCCGAGGACACCCGGCGGGCCGGGCTGCTCTTCCAGCGCCTCGGGCTGACCCGCCACGGCAGGCTGATCTCCTTTTTCGAGCACAACGAGGACAAGAAGCTCCCCAAGGTCCTGGACCAGCTGGCCGAGGGGCTCAACGTGGCGCTCATCTCGGACGCGGGCACCCCGCTTCTGTCCGACCCCGGCTTCACCCTGGTCCGCGCCTGCCGCGACGAGGGCTACCGGGTCACGCCCGTTCCCGGACCGTCCGCGCCGGTCACGGCCCTGTCCGCCTCGGGGCTGCCGCCCCTGCCCTACACCTTCCTGGGCTTCCCGCCGCGCAAGAAGAGCCAGACCGAACGGCTGTTCCGCGCCCACCGCGACACCGGGGCCACCCTGGTCCTGTTCGAGCGCAAGACGCGCCTCAAAGGCACGCTGACCATCGCCCGCGACATCCTCGGCGAGCGCGACTTCTGCGTGGCCCGCGAACTGACCAAGGAGTACGAGGAATTCCTGCGCGGCAATCTCGGCGACCTGGATTCCTTCGACTTCGAGCTGCGCGGCGAGCTGACCGTGATCATCGCGCCCGGCAAGGACGACGGCGAGGCGGACGAGGCCACCATCCTCGAACGCATCGCCGAGGAAACCGAGGCCGGAGGCAAGCCCAAGGAGATCGCCCGGCGGGTGGCCGAACGCAGCGAGGGCTGGACGCCCAAGGCGGTCTATGCACTCATGCGCGACTGATTTCGGGGGGAAGAGAAAATCAGGTCTTGAAAGCCGCTTCGCGGCGATGTCGGGTGACTTCGCCTTGATTCGCCCCGTCCTGGGGCTCACCCCTCCGGGGCGCCGGAAAGACCGGCGTCCAAATCCGCTATCCTGCGGATTTGTCGGCGGGCAGCCCTAGCTCTTAGGCGAGTCATCGAGCCTTAGAGATAGCGACAGCAGCGATAGGGTTCGCACCCTTGCATCCCAGTTATGCGCCTACGGCGCTGGTTTGTAACGGGAGATGCCGAATAGCCGAAAAAAACCGGAAGGCCGGAAGCGGGGGTGAATCCGCTTCCGGCCTTCCGGTTTAACAACAGGCTGTGGCCGTGCTATGCGCCGTACAGGGCGTCCTTGTGGAAGAAACAATAAAAGTCTTCCGACTCGGTGAACAGTCCGGGATGACGCCGTCCGAAACGGCGGACAGACCGAAGCACGGTCGGACAGCAGGCCTTGATCCTTGCGCCCAGGATGGGGCCGAGGCTCGCCAGAAACGCCGTCAGGGCGAAGAGAAACACTCCGTCCACGAAATAGAAATCGAATTCCATACTTGAACCCTCCGAAATTAGTTCCACCTTTACTATAAGCTCTTTTGGCGGCGAAGCAACCCCCCGCAAAAATCCTTTTCTTCACATTCTCCCGTGCGGCGGGGCTTTCCGGGCGACTTGACATCTCCGCCAGGGTGACCCACAACGCCCCCATGAGCCTCGATTCCATTGCCCGCAAGGCCCTTGACGGGGTCCTGCCCTCTGATGCGGAGATCATGTACCTTATTGAACAAGCGCCGGAACGCCTTCCGGAGCTCCTCGGCCACGCCCACCGTATACGCGCCGCCCGCCTGGGCGACGAGGTCGGCCTGTGCGCCATCGTCAACGCCAAGTCCGGGACCTGTTCCGAAGACTGCGCCTTCTGCGCCCAGTCCGGCCACCACGCGGCCAACAGCCCGCAGTATCCCCTGCTCTCGCCGGACGAGATCGCGGACGCCGCGAGCCGGGCCAAGGCGTGCGGGGCGACCCGCTTCGGCATCGTAGCCTCGGGCAAGCTGGTGGGCGGCGGCGACCTGGACGGCTTCGAGGCGGCCATCCGGCGCGTGGCCGCGCTGGGCATGGTCCCGGACCTGTCGCCGGGCATCCTGGAGCGCGGCCAGCTGGCCCGGCTGAAAAAGGCGGGGCTGCGCGGCTACCACCACAACCTGGAGACCTCGGCCACGCACTTCCCGAAGATGTGCACCACCCACCGCTACGAGGAGGACGTGGACGCGGTCCGGGCCGGGCTCGACGCCGGGCTGTACGTCTGCTCGGGCGGCATCTTCGGCATCGGCGAGACCTGGGACGACCGGGTGGAGCTGGCCCTGCTCCTGCGCGAGCTCGGCGTGCCGTCCGTGCCCATGAATTTCCTGACGCCCATTCCGGGCACCCCGCTCGAAGGCCGCGCCCCGCTCCCGCCCGAGGAGGCCCTGGCCATCGTCGCCCTGTACCGCTTCCTGCTCCCGGACCGCCAACTGCGCATCTGCGGCGGGCGGCCCACGGTCTTCGGGCCCGACCGGCAGCATGAGCTGCTGACCGCCGGGGCCAGCGGTCTGATGGTCGGGGACTACCTGACCACCAAGGGCGGCGACGCGAACGCCGACCTCGATGACATCCGCCGGGCCGGACTGGTCCCGGCAAAGGAGTAAGCTCAATGAACGACTCCACGCCGCGCGGCAATGCCCTGCCCCAGTCTCCCCTGACCGCCCTGCACCTCCTGGTCTGGACCGCGCTCATGGCCGCGCTCATCGGGGCCGGGGCCTACCTGATCATGCCCATCGGCCCGGTGCCCGTGTCCATGCAGCCGTTCTTCATCTTCCTGGCCGGATACCTGCTCGGCCCCCGGCACGCGGTCCTGGCCATGGGACTCTATCTCCTGGCCGGGATCATCGGCCTGCCCGTGTTCGCGGGCGGCAAGTCCGGGCTCGGCTACCTGCTCGGCCCCACGGGCGGCTACCTGATCGGTTTTTTGGGCACGGCATTCCTCTGCGGCCTGGCCCGCACCCGCGAAGGCGGGCTGCCGTGGCTGCGCGGCACCCTGGCCGGGCTGGCCGCCGTGGGGGTGGCCTACCTGACCGGCGCGGTCTGGCTCAAGTTCGTCCTCTCCCTGACCTGGACCAAGGCCGTGGCCCTGGGCGTGCTGCCCTTCATCCCCTGGGACATGCTCAAGGTCGTGGTCGCCCTGGCCTGCGCCCGGCACATGGTCCGGCTGCGGTTGACGCCCGGTCGACGATAAGTGCAAACCCCCGTACCTACTGGACAGAAGTAACCGTCTGTGCTTTGATGCGCTCCCGTCAACAACCTGTTAGGATGCGCCCAATGAACACCACCCGTCCGACCGATATGCACCGCCCGACCTGGACCGCGCAGGCCCCCGGCCCGTCCGGATCCGACCCCGGACGGCCATGACGGTGCACGGCATCTCCCATATGCGGGCCGACACCCGGACGGTGGCCTTCCTGCGCAGTTTCCTGCGCTGCTACCTGACCGGCGCGGCCTTCAACTCGCGCGGCATGCAGAACATCGGGCTGATGTACGCCATGCTGCCGGGGCTCTCGGCCATCCACGAGGACCCCAAGGACCTCAGGGCGGCCCTCAAGCGGTACGCCCGCCACTACCAGTCGCACCCGTTCTGGACGCCGTGCATGGTCGGCATCCTGCTCAACGTGGAGACGACCATCAGCGCGGGACACTTCCCGCCGCGCATGCTGGCCAAGGTCAAGGACACCACCAGCTACACCCTGTCCGCCATCGGCGACTCG
The DNA here is from genome assembly GCF_041414475.1 of Pseudodesulfovibrio karagichevae. NCBI lineage: Bacteria > Pseudomonadati > Thermodesulfobacteriota > Desulfovibrionia > Desulfovibrionales > Desulfovibrionaceae > Pseudodesulfovibrio > Pseudodesulfovibrio karagichevae. Next base: position 3,286 of record NZ_JBGLYH010000037.1, on the reverse strand, counting down.
GTCTTCGCGGGCAGCGCGCTCATCTTCTGGGCGCTCCTGACCATCTGCCTGCTCCTGACCGGCTATCCGATCCTGGCCTTCGTCCTCGGCCTGATCCTCTTCCTGGGGTTGCAGGTCTTCAGGGCGTACACCTTCGTCTGCGGGGTCAAGCAGGGGTTCCGCTTCCTGGAGAAGCTGAGGCGCTGGGACCTGATCAACTGGGGCACCAAGGTCAAGTACGCCAACGCGGCCCTGCTTCTGTGGCTGTGGACGCTCATCTGGCCCCGCCCGTACGACTGGTGGGAATTCGCGGTCGGGTTGTCCGCGCTGATGCTTTTCGGGCGCTACGTACGCACCGGCCTGCTCTCGCGGCTGCTGGCGGTGGCCGTTTTCGTGGGCCTCATCGAATTTTTCCCGTGGTTGGAGACAACGGCCAGAACCGCTTTTGGCTTGTGATTTCCCGCCCGATCAGACATAAACACGACTTGAAAAGCAGGTTTTGATATGACGGATGAAAGCACCAGGACCGACGAGACTTCGGGATACCTTTCCAGGAAGGTGGTCGTCTCCTCGGAGAACGGGTTGCATGCCCGGCCGGCCGGACGGCTGGCCCAGGAGGCCCAGACATTCGATTCGGAGATATCCCTGGTCGTCGACGACCAGGCGGTGGACGCCAAGTCCATCCTCGATATCCTGACCCTGGCCGCGGGCCCGGGCAACATGGTGGAACTGCGCGCCCGGGGCGCGGACGCCGAGGCCGCGCTGGACCGGCTCGAAGCGCTGTTCCTGAACAAATTCGAAGGGGCATAAATGGCTGACTCGACCCTCACGGGCATACCGGTCGCCACCGGCATCGCCATCGGCAAGGCCTTTTTCGTCAACCGGAACCACATGGCGAACCTGCCCCGGCAGATCGTCGCCGCCGAAGACATGCCGGAGGAGATCGAGCGTCTCCACGCCGCCTTCAAATCCGTGGAGACCGAACTGGCCGCCATCCGCGAGCAGGTCCCGGAGGAGCTCAAGAGCCACGGCTCGCTCATCGACACCCACCTGATGATGCTCAAGGACCCCAAACTGTCCGGGTCCGCCGAGAAATACATCGAGACCCTGGGCCTGAACGCGGCCTGGGCCCTGGAAAAGGCCGTGGCCGACCAGGAGGCCGCCTTCGAGGCCATCAAGGACCAGTACATCCGCGAGCGCATGCAGGACGTGCGCGTGGTCGCGGAGAAGGTCCAGACCAAGCTCATGGGCGTGAAGACCGACCTGTCCTCCATCTCGGGCCGGGCCATCATCATGGCCCACGACCTGACCCCGGCGGACACCGTCGAGCTTCAGGTCGACAAGATCATGGCCTTCGCCACCGTGCGCGGCGGCAAGACCTCGCACACGGGCATCATGGCCCGGTCCCTGGGCATCCCCGCCCTGGTCGGCGTGGGCCGCCTGGAGGAGGTCCACGACGGCGACCTGGTGGTCATCGACGGCCTGACCGGCAAGATCGTGGTCAACCCCACCGAGGCCGAGCTGGCCGAATACAACGAGCGGGCCGCCCTGTTCGAGGACTACACCCGCAAGATCCGCCGCCACTGCCACCTGCCCGCCGAGACCTTCGACGGCTCCCGGGTCATGGTCCAGGCCAACATCGAGCTGGTCGAGGAAGTGACCGCCGTGCTGGACAACGGCGGCGAGGGCGTGGGTCTGTATCGCACCGAGTACGCCTACCTCAACCGGACCACCCTGCCCACCGAGGACGAGCTGGCCGAGAAGTACATCGACCTGGCCGCGATCATGTCCCCGCGCAAGGTGGTCTTCCGCACGCTCGACCTGGGCAGCGACAAGTTCATCTCCACCTTCGGCGAGCTCAACGAGACCAACCCGGCCATGGGGCTGCGGGCCATCCGCTTCTGCCTCAAGTACCCCCAGCTGTTCAAGACCCAGCTGCGGGCCATCCTGCGCGCCTCGGCCTACGGCAACGTCTCGATGATGTTCCCCATGATCTCGGGCGTGAAGGAGGTCCGCCAGGCCAAGGCGTGGCTGGCCCAGGCCAAGGCCGAACTGCGGCGCGAGGGCGTGGACTACGACCCGGACATGCCCATCGGAACCATGATCGAGCTGCCCGCGGCCGTGATGATCGCCGAGTTCCTGGCCCACGAGGTGGACTTCTTCTCCATCGGGACCAACGACCTGATCCAGTACTCCATCGGCGTGGACCGGACCAACCGGCACGTGTCCTACCTGTACCAGCCCCTGCACCCGGCCACCCTGCGGGCCATCAAATTGGTGGTTGACGCCGCGCACCAGGCGGGCATAGAAGTGTCCCTCTGCGGCGAGGTGGCCTCGGACCCGTTCTGCGTGCCCATCCTGCTCGGCATGGGCATCGACTCCATCTCCATGACCCCGCAGGCCATTCCCGGCATAAAGCGGATCATCCGGCAGACCAACATGCACGACTGCCGACTGCTTCTCAAGGACGTCCTGGAGTGCCGCACGGTCAGCCGCATCAACAACCTGGTGATGGACAACATCTTCAAGCATTTCCCGGAAGAAGTGACCTTCTTCTCCTCGCTGCTCGAAAACGACGAGCTGCCCAGTTAGCATCATGGCCAAGAAAAAGAACAAGACCACCTCGCCCGACACCATCGCGGTCAACAAGCAGGCCCGCCGCCTCTACGAGATCCTCGAGACCTTCGAGGCGGGCATCTCCCTGGTCGGCTCCGAGGTCAAGTCCCTGCGCGGGGGCCAGGTCTCGTTCAAGGACGGCTACGTCTCCTTCCGCCAGGGCTCGGCCTTCCTGGTGGGCGTGCACATCGCCCCCTACGAGAAGACCGGGACCTACGACCAGCACGACCCGGAACGCCCGCGCCGCCTGCTCCTGCACCACCAGGAGATCGTCACCCTCCAGGCCAAGACCGAACAGAAGGGGTTGTCCGTGGTGCCCATGAAGATGTACTTCAGCCACGGCAAGGTGAAGGTCCAACTCGGGCTCGGACGCGGCAAGAACGTCCACTCCAAGAAGCAGGACCTCAAGGACCGCGACATCGCCCGCGACACCCAGCGCCAACTGGCGGCGTATAAGTAAGATTTGCCTCCGGGCCTCCAGCCGTTGGCGAGTCTTCGAGCCTTACGGATGAGGACAGCAGCGATCGGCCGGGGGGAAGGGGAAGGAAAACCCTTTGAAAAGGGCTTTTGTGCAACCGGAAACATGGGTAACACTTCTGCCCGGGTACATGGGTAACACTTTTATTGTTCGTCCACCGGTTCCGGGGGCCTGATCAGGCCCCCGGAACCGGTGGCGGGCAGGACGCCGAGC
>NZ_JBGLYH010000036.1:0-42124 GCF_041414475.1 Pseudodesulfovibrio karagichevae | reverse complement strand
GCTCTCATGCCCAAAGTGTTACCCATGTTCCCGGGCTAATGTGTTACCTATGTACCCGGGCTGTACCCCCCTCTCCCCTTCCCCCGGACCCCCATCCCCTCTCCCTTCCTAAACTTCTTATCGCCGCTTCGCGGGGTGGGGACGCAAAGAAATGACCGTTGATTCAACAAACCATACGGCCTTCAATTCTTCATTCTTTTGGAGCGAATCGGGTGCGCAGCACCCGACAGCGGCTCAGTCCCCCGCGCTATGAATAGGCTTTCGAGAGTGGGTCAGCTGTGCATTTTCCGAGGGTCCGCCTGACCGCAGCGTACCCCAGTACGTGAGGATCAGGCGGACCCTCGGAAAATGTGCAGATGGCCCGCTATCGAAAGCCGTCTATGCGCGAGATTTCTTCTTCCCGCCCTGGGAGCCGATGTAGATGCCGACCAGGGCCACGGCCACGCCGGACAGTTCGATGGGATCGACCGGCTTGCCGAAGAAGAGGATGTCCCAGACAAAGGACAGGGTGGGCTGGAGCAGCAGGAGCAGGCCGACCAGGGCGCCGCGCACGGTCTGGATGCCGCGCGTGATCAGGAACCAGCCCACGGCGTGGCAAACCAGGGCCAGGGTGGCGATGGCAGCCAGGGACTTGAGGGTGGGGATGACGAAGGACTCGCCCTCGGCCACGGCGAACGTGCCGAGGATCAGGCCGGTGGCCAGGGCCGCGGCCGAGGCCAGGACCAGGGAGTCCGCCCTGTCCTTGGACAGGGCGTATTTGAGGGAGAGCATGTACAGGGCGTAGAAGAAGGCCGTGAGCAGGCCGAAGACCACGCCCAGCTTGTAGTCGGCGGAGAAATGCGCCCACTCCACGCCGACCATGAGATAGAGCCCGACCAGGGCCAGGGGAATGGCCACGTACATGCGCGCGGGCAGCCCCTCCTTGAAGAACAGGGCCGAGACGATGGCCAGGGGGATGACCTGGAAATTGCCGAGCATGGTGGACAGCCCAGGCCCGACATGGGCGATGGAGCGGTGCCAGAAGACGAAGTCGCCCGCAAAAAACACGGCGGCCACGCAGCCCCACTTGATGACGTTGGGCGTGAACAGCCTGAGCTTGCCCGCCCGGGCCAGCACGATGAGCATGGCCAGCCCGCCAACGGTCAGCCGGTAGAACCCGGCCACCTCCGGGGGCAGCCCGGCCAGGACCACCATGACCGAGGAAAAACTGATGAGCACCGCTCCGATCAGCAGCGCGCTCACGGGGCCACCACCGCCAGCCTGCGGCCCAGCGTGATGCCCGTCTCGTCCACGTCGGCCACGTACGGCCACGCCTCCACCCCGGCGTCCAGCGCCTGATAGAAGAGCTCGGCATAGGCCGGGTCGATGAAGTCCGCCGGGCCGAAGCAGCGGCCGTCGGGCCGCTGGATCAGGAAGAACAGGGCCACGCGCGCCCCGGTTTCGGCCAGGGCCATGAGCTCGCGCAGGTGCTTCTGCCCGCGCTCGGTGACGGCGTCCGGGAAGCGGGCCACGTCGTCCTCCACCAGGGTGACGTTCTTGCATTCCACCCACAGGTCGCCGGGCTCGCCGGTCAGGTGCGCGTCCAGGCGGCTCTCCCCCACCTTGGCCTCCTTCTGGAAATGATCGTAGCCGTCCATCTCGGGCAGGGCGCCCGCCCGCCAAGCCGCATACAGCATGCGGTTGGGCGTGAGCGTGTTCACCCCGACCATGGCCCCGGCGAGCTCCAGCCCCTCCAGGGTGTACTTGAGCTTGCGGTCCGGGTTGGCCGCGGGCGAGAGCAGGGCCGAAGAGCCCGGCCGGAGCAGGCCGAGCATGGAGCCGGTGTTGTTGGTGTGGGCCTTGAGGAGCGCGCCCTTGTCCGGGCCGTCCAGGGCCACGGCCTCCACGGTGAACCGCTTTATCCTGCGGACAAAGGCGGCGCGGCGGCACGGGGCATGGAAGGGCATGTGGGCGGCGGGTCTGTGCACGGTCTCTCCTCGGGCAAAAGCACTAGGCGATTTCCCCCGCTTTTGCCAGCGGAAAACCCGGAGTTCCCGGGCTACTCGCTGCGCTCGAGCTTTTCCAGGGCCTCGACGATCTTGTGCCCCTCGCCCTCGTACACGGCCTTGTCCTCGTCGGGCGTGGGCGCGGTCACCTCGGGCCAGACGCCGGGCTGCGGGTCGGGCCCCTTGCGGGCCTCAAGGCTGGGCTTCGAGTCGGTCATGACCGGGGTCTTGCGGATGTCCACGCCGGGCACGACGGCGCTGAACTCGATGGGGATGTTGTTCGGGTCAAAGGCGTAGATGGAGTGGATGAACCCGTGGTCCACCACCTCGGAGCACCACACGTCGGCGGCCTCGAGCTTGTCCTTGAGCTCCCACAGGTCGTCTTCGGAGGCCACGCCGAAGGAGATGTGGTCAAAGGCCACCTTGCCCTTGACCGGAAAACCGTGGTCCCGCTCGTCCAGCGGCTCCACGCCGTCCCACTCGAAGAAGGCGATCATGTCGTTTTCCGCGATCTCGAAAAAATAGTGGCGGTAACCGGGTCGGCCCAGGCCGACCACCAAGCGCATGCCGAGCAGGTCGCGCCAGAAGCGTATGGTCCCGTCCATGTCGCCGGTGACCATGGCCAGGTGATTGATGCCGGTGTATTGTACCATGCGAAATCCTTTCCTTGTCTGGTTTCCGGGCAGGCTACCATGGGGACGGAAAGGAGAAAAGGGGAACCGGACAGGCTCCCGGTGCGCGGACGCAAAAAAAGCCCCGGACCGAGGTCCGGGGCTTTCGGTTACGCGTTGGTCCTGCGCCCACGCCGCCGGAGGAAACCGGCCATGCCGATAAGCCCCAGTCCCGTGATCAGGAGGGTGCCGGGCTCGGGGACCGGCGTGCCGCCGTCAAAGGGCACGTCGTGCTGCTCGATGTGGGAGTCGTAAGACCCGGCCACGAGGGTTCCGTCGATGTGCCCCCATCCGCTGTATGGGCCATACGCGCCGGTCACCCGGGCGTTCGGGGCCAGGATGGAGCCCTGGACGCCGACGCCGTCCAGGAACAACTGGTCGGCCTCGTAGAAATTGAACAGGATGTTGTCGCTGTACTCGGCGGGATACAGCAGCCCCATGTTGGTCAGCCCCGAGAGCGCGCCGGAGACGTTGATCAGTATGGTCGCGCCGTCGGCGATCTGATCGATGGTCAACGTGTTGGCGTTCAGGAGGTCGCTGCCGTTAAGGTTGAATACCTGGAACTCGGAGCTGTTGTCTCCGCTCAGGTTGATGACGCCCCAGGGCTTGCTGTCCACCGTGCCGTTCGCGCCGGTCCCGCTCAGAGTGAGTGAAAGGTTCTTGAGGTAGGCCGCCTGGGCATCGAAATCAAACGGCAGCGTTGCATGACCGGTGGCGGAACGGCGTCCAATGCCAACCCTGGTCAGGCTGGCCGTGCCGCCCACCACCACGCTGCCGCCGATGCTGCCGTCGGTCATGGAGAGATTGTTGCCCACCACCACGGAACCGCCGATGTTGTAGCTGGACATCACCGCGTTGCCGCCCACGGCCAGATTGCCCTGGGTGTCGCTGCTGTTGCTGGTGTAGTCGCCCAGGACGAACGCGTTGTATTCCCCGGCCAGGCCGAGGTCGATGTACGCCGCCCGGGCGGGCGAGGCCGCGAGGATCAGTGCCAACAGGGTGAAAAGAATATATGAGTACTTCATGTGAATGCTCCGGTGTCTGTGCGTCGGCCCCGCATGGATTTCCTTGCGGGGCTTTATACTTTAGCAAAAACCGGTCCGATTGTATATCCAGCTGAAATACAATATTTTCCGCAAACGTACTATACTGGATATGTAAAGGACAACGCACTTTCTGTCGAACCGCTTTACAACGCCACGGCGGTAAACCGGTGCGTTGCCGGAGGGATGCGAACGACGCGGCCCGGCGCCGCTCCCTTTACAAACCGCGTGAAATGGGCTCAAACTGCGGCCAAATGCCGAACGTACTGCTGCACATCTGTTGTGGACCGTGCTCCATCACCACGCTCAAGACCCTGCTGGCCGAGGGGCACGAGGTCACGGGGCTGTTCCACAATCCGAACATCCACCCGCTCATGGAATACGTGAAGCGGCGGGACGGCTGTCTGGCCGTGGCCGAGAGGCTGGGCGTGAAGGTCATCGTCAAAGACGACGAGTACCGCCCCCAGGAGTGGTTCCGGGCCGTAGCCCACCGCGAGAACAACCGCTGCTTCCACTGCTACGCCATGCGCCTGGAGCGCACCGCGCAGATCGCCAGGCGCGGCAACTTCGATTTCTTCACCACCACCCTGCTCTATTCCAAATACCAGAAGCACGACGAGATCGCGGCGCTCGGCCGGGACCTGGAGTCGGCCAAAACGAAATTCCTGTACCACGATTTCCGGGAGGGCTGGAACGAGGGCATCGAGACCTCGAAAGAGTGGGAAATCTACCGCCAGCAGTATTGCGGCTGCCTATACAGCGAGAACGAGCGGTACAAGCGGGAGCTTTTGGGCTAGGTCATGCGCGCGCTGCTCGCATTCCTGTTCACGCGCAAGCGCGCGCTCGTCGGCTTTCTGCTCCTCAAGGCCGTGGCCGTGCTGGTCAACGGGCTGGTCCGGGGCACGGCCGAGGTCTGGGGCATCGGCATCCTGGCTCTGGCGGTCTACGCGGTCATCGCCCGCTTCGCCCAGGCCGGACGGGTCCTCTCCATCTGGGCCGTCACCCTGCTGATGCTCTACGAGGCGGCCGGGGCTCTGCTCCTGGCCTGGTCCGGTCTGAGGGATGCGCCCGGCATGGCCCTGATCGGCCTTGTGGTGGCCGCGTATCTCGTCGTCGGGGCGCTGGTGGTCTTCGCCAGCCGCCGGGAGGGCTGAGCGTGGGCAGGATCTACGGCGAGAACGTCCCGGTGCGGCCCGCCTTTCCCGAGGCCGGGGCCAAGCCGGTGAAGAAGGCGGACCACGGCAAGGGGCTGCTGCTCTACATCCACGTGCCGTTCTGCCGCTCCCGCTGCCACTACTGCTCCTTCCACTCCCAGTCCTTCGACCAGGCCACCTTCGCCTGGTATATCTCCCTGCTGCTCAAGGAGATCGAGCTATGGGGGCGGCGGCTGCAGCGCCCCAGGCTGCGCACGGTCTATTTCGGCGGCGGCACCCCGTCGCTGATCCCCCTGGCCCAGCTCGACCGGATCATGAAGGCGCTGAACAAGGCGTTCGTCCTCAATCCGGGCATCGAGACGACCATCGAGGCCAACCCGGACTCGGCCCAGGACGTGAGCTATTTCCGGGGCCTGCTGTCCATGGGCTTCAATCGGCTGTCGCTGGGCATGCAGAGCCTCAAGGACGCGGACCTCCAGACCTTGGGCCGCCCGCACTCGGTGGCCATGGCCTACCAGGCCTTCGACCAGGCGCGCCGGGCCGGGTTCGGCAACATCGGCCTGGATCTCATCTGGGGGCTGCCCGACCAGAAGCTCAAGGTCTGGCTCGACCAGTTGCGCATCGTCTCCGAGATGCGGCCCGAGCACGTTTCGGCCTACAACCTGACCCTGGAAGAGGGTACGGTCATGGCCCGGCGCTGCGCGGAGGGCGGAGATCTGACCCTGCCGCTGGATCAGGAACAGGGGCGCATGTTCGTCTACGGGGCCGAGTACCTGGAATCCGTGGGCTACCTGCACTACGAGGTCTCCAACTTCGCGCGCATGGGGTTCATGTCCGTGCACAACTCCGGGTACTGGGACGGGTCCGACTACCTCGGGCTCGGGCCGTCGGCCGTGTCCACCCTGGGGCGCAGGCGATTCACGGTGCCGCGCTACATGGACGAATACGACGCCTACGTGCGCGGTGAGCTGGTCGGCAGCGACTACGAGGAGCTGACCGACGAGGTCCTGATCGAGGAGATGGTCATGCTCTCCCTGCGCACGAGCAAGGGGCTGGACCTGAAGGAATACCGCAGGCGCACCGGCTTCGACCTGGTCAAGAGGAAGGAGCAGCTCATCAGCGCCCTGCACCGCGAGAACCTGGTGCGCATCTCGGGCGGCAGGCTCCGGCTGACCAAGAACGGCATGCTCGTGTCCAACGTGATCATCGAACGGCTGGCCTTCGGCGACTAGGCGGCCCCATGGAAACCCCCTCCCTGACGCGCATCTTTCTCGCCTTTCTCCGGCTGGGGCTGACCGCCTTCGGGGGCCCGGCCATGGTCCCGTACATCCGGGCCATGGCTGTGGAACGCAAGGGTTGGCTCGATGAATCCTCGTTTTCCCTGGGCATGTCCCTGACCCAACTGCTACCCGGGGCCACGGCCATGCAGATGGCCGCCTACGTGGGGCTGCGGGCCCGGGGCGGGGCCGGAGCCGTGGCCGCCTACATCGGGTTTTCCCTGCCCGCCTTCCTGCTCATGCTCGGCCTGACCGTAGTCTATTTCTCGGCCCGGAACGTGGCCGCCGTGACCGCGGCCTTCACCGGCCTGCAACTGGTCATCGTGGCCCTGATCCTCCATGCGGCGGTGAACTTCGCCCGACGCTACCTGGACAACATGGCCTCCCGGCTCCTGGCCTGCCTGGCGGGCGTCTGGCTCGGGCTCAAGGGCAACCCGATCCTGGCCATGGCCGTGGTCTGCGCCCTGGCCGTGGTCCTGCTCCGCGACGAGCGGGGCGGCGCGCCCGCGCACCGCGCCCCGACCGGCCTCGCCCCGCTGCGTTTCGCCGGGCTGCTCCTGGGCGGGCTCGTCCTTTTCCTGGCCGTATTGTACGCCGTGGCCCCCGAGCTGTTCCGGCTCGGCCTGCTCATGGTCAAGATCGACTGCTTCGCCTTCGGCGGCGGCTACGTGTCCGTGCCGCTCATGCTCCACGAGGTGGTGGAGGTGCGCGGCTGGCTGACCGAACCCATGTTCATGGACGGCATCGCGCTCGGCCAGGTCACGCCCGGCCCCATCGTCATGACCGGGGCGTTCGTGGGCTATGCCGTGGCCGGGCTGGCCGGGGCGCTGATCGCGGCGGTGACCGTGTTCTCGCCCTCGCTCATCGTCCTGTGCGCAGCCACTCCCTTCGCCGACCGTCTGGTGGCCGCGCCCATCGCCCGGCGGGTGCTCAGGGGCAGCCTCATTTCCCTGGTGGGGCTGATGGCCGCCGTGGCCGTGCGCTTCGGCCTGTCCGTGCACTGGACCGTGGCCCAGGGGGTCTTCGCCCTGGCCGCGTTCATCGCCCTGCGCAGGAACGTGGATATCCTCTGGGTGGTCCTGGCCGGGGCCGGCATCGGGGCGCTGACCTTCTGATCCGGAACCGGTTGTGTTGACAGAATCCGGTGGCCGCCGTAGAGAATCTAAAGAATATCTAGAGAATTGGCCCGACTCGGCGGGCTCGGCGGGTGTCGCCGGACACCCACGGAGGGAGGTGGTATGTTCGATTCCAAGAGGGTTCCGTTCCGTTTCAAGCTCATCTTCGGCGTGGTGACCATGGTGGTCCTGACCTCCGTGGTCCTGGCCGGAGGCATCGTCTACATGATGGACGGGGCCCTGTCCGGGCTGAACGTGAACCCCGAGGCGCTGGGTGCGGCCAAACGCGAAATTATCCTGGTGGCCGGGTGCATCGTGGCCGCGGGCGTGGTCGGCTCCCTGCTGGGCGGCTTCCTCCTGGTGCGCATTCTGATCAAGCCGTTGCACCAACTCTCGGTCTACACCCATGAAGTGGCCAAAGGCAATTTCGCCGCGACCATCGACTACCAGGCCCACGACGCCATCAGCGAGGCCATCGACGCGGTCAAGGACATGACCGCGGAACTCAAGGCCAAGCTCGGCATGTCCCAGGGGCTGCTGACCAGCCTGACCCAGCCGTGCGTGGTGACGGACACCGACGAGATCATCACCTTTCTGAACCAGCCCGAACTGGACCTGCTCCAGATCGACGGCTCCCCGTCCGATTTCATCGGCATGCACATGTCCGAATTCGTCTACGGCGACCGCTCGCGGCCGACCCTGCTCGGCCAGTGCATGCGCAAGGGCAAGGTCATCGTGGGCCAGACCACCAAGGGCAAGGGCCGCAAGGGCCGCCCCTACCACCTGCTGGTCGACACCTCGCCCATCAGGGACCTGGACGGGAACATCGTGGGCGCGTTCACCATTCTGACCGAGACCACGGAGATCAAGAAGAGCGAGGCCGAGGCCCTGCACCAGCACGAGCTCATCGCCGAGACCGCCCGCGAGGCCGAGGCCATCGCCCTGGAGCTGGACGAGGCGTCCGCCACCCTGTCCCACAAGGTGGATGAGGCCAGCCACGGCTCGGACATCCAGCGCGACCGGGCCACCGAGACGGCCACGGCCATGGAGCAGATGAACGCCACCGTGCTCGAAGTGGCCCAGAACGCCGGGAACGCCTCCAACAACGCGGACGACATGCGCGACCTGGCCGAGGAAGGGGCCGGGCTGGTCCACCAGGTGGTCGAGGCCATCCAGGGCGTGGGCACGCAGTCCGAGGCCCTCAAGGAGTCCATGTCCCAACTGGACAGGCAGACCGAGGACATCGGGGCGATCATGCAGGTCATCGACGACATCGCGGACCAGACCAACCTGCTGGCGCTGAACGCGGCCATCGAGGCGGCCCGCGCGGGCGAGGCGGGACGCGGCTTCGCCGTGGTCGCGGACGAGGTCCGCAAGCTGGCCGAGAAGACCATGACCGCCACCAAGGAGGTGGACGCGGCCATCCAGTCCATCCGCACCGGCACCCGCGAGAACGTGGCCGCCACGGAACAGGCCGTGGCCGCGATCCAGGAATCCACGGAGCTGGCGGCCCGGGCCGGGCAGTCCATCGAGAATATCCAGCAGTCCGTGATCCAGACCGCCGACCAGGTGCGCTCCATCGCCACGGCCGCCGAGGAGCAGTCGGCCACCAGCGAGCAGGTCACCCGGGCCACCGAGGAGATCACCGCCATCTCCAGCGAGACCGCCCAGGCCATGGCCGAGGCCCGCACCGACCTCGACCGCCTGGCCACCCTGGCGGGCTCCCTCAAGGAGCTCATCGGCCGCATGCAGTCCTGACCGGGAGGTTTTTCAACGCAAAAGAGGAAGCCCCTGCCGGAACCGGCGGGGGCTTTTCGTTTGCGGCAGCCGTCAACGTCCTTCTTGCCGCATCCCCCTGGGGGAAACCGTGCTCCATCACTGGGACAGGGCGACCCATCTGTTCTACGGCGGCATATTCCTGGCAAACGCGATGCTCTTCGCCGCCTTCGCCGTCCGCCCCGTGCACGACGCCTTCTTCCGGCCCCGGCCCGGAGCAGCGGACGGCGGGGACAGGGGCGGGGCCAAATTCGGCGGCTGATCAGCCCAGCACGGCCCGGACCAGTTCCGGGGTGCGCGTCCCGGCCTTGCCTTCCAGAAAGTAGTCGGTGGTGTTGTAGGTGTACGAAGTGTCCCGCAGGTTGATCTCAATGACCGTGCCGCCGTGGTTCTTGACCACGTGGGGGATGCGCCCGGCCGGGACGACCTCGCCGCCCGTGCCGATGACCAGGCAGACGTCCGCTTGTTTGGCCAGGTCCGTGGCCGCAGCGTGCACGTCGCTCGGGATGCCCTCGCCGAAGAAGACGAAGTCCGGCTTGAGCAACCCGCCGCAGGCCGGACAGGGCGGGGGCAGGATGTCCAGCGAGACGGCCTCGGTGGCGAAGAATGCCCGGCAGGACAGGCACTGCATGCGCCGGGTCGAGCCGTGGTACTCGTGGACCACTTGGCTGCCCGCGTCCTGGTGCAGGGAGTCTATGTTCTGGGTGACGATGCCGACGAGCTTCCCGGCACCCTCCAGTTCGGCCAGGGCAAGGTGGGCAGGGTTGGGCTTGGCCCGGCCGTACATGTCATAGAAGATTTCCTTGAGCAGGGGCCAGACCTCTTCGGGATGGCGCTTGAAATACCCCTTCTCGAACTTGTCCGGGTCGTACCTGGCCCACACGCCGCCCGGCCCCCGAAACGGCGGGATGCCCGATTCCACGGAAATGCCCGCGCCGGTGAAGGCCATGGCGCAGCGCGCCTTTTTCAGGGCCTCGGCCGCATTGTGCAGGGCGTGATTCGACATGATCTAATGCCCGGCGAAGGCCATGTGGAGTTTGCCCTGCTTATCAAGGCGCAGGGTGAAGATGGCGGCCCAGCGGTCGATGCAGCTGTCCGTCTGCCCGGCGGACGGTTCGAGCACGGCCGGGTCCACGGTGATCTCCGCGTTGACCGTCCCCTCCTTGAGAAAGACCAGGCTCCAGCCGCCCTCCTTCCGGGGGGCGAGCTTGTAGTCGCGGCCGAACAGGGTGGAGAAGTCGTGGTCGGCGCCCGGCAGGACCACGCAGACCGAATCCCAGTCGTAGTACTCCATGAAGGCGTCCAGGGAATACGCCCGGTCGGTCCCGGCCGGGGCATCCTTCAAGGCCTTGAAGAAGCGGTCGCTGACGTACCGTCCCGTGTAGTCGAAGGAGAACAGCACCGCAAAGAGCAGGAGCAGGCCGATGGTCACGACCAGCGCGCTTTTGGTCCTCATGGTCATGCGTCACACCCCCCAGGTAACGTGCCCGTAACAATTCCTTCAATAAACCCTACTGGTTTGCCCCGCCACGGTCAAACCCGGACCCGGCCCGGCCGACGTCCTCAGGAATCGACAAATTCCGGTATGTAGTTTAACAATATTGATAATATTTTGACGAAATTACCACTTTTGTAAACTCAAAAAAATACTTTTGTGTAGATGTGTCCCGAATACCGTGGTTTTTCCTTGGCCCCAGTCTTGCATATCGGGCCGCTGGAGGTTTGAACAATGAATTACACCGACAACGCTTTTATCCTGGTCTGCGCTGCCCTGGTCATGTTCATGACCCCCGGGCTGGCGCTGTTTTACGGCGGGCTGGTCCGCTCGAAAAACGTTCTCGCAACCATCATGCAGTCCTTCATCATGCTCGGGCTCATGTCCGTGCTCTGGGCCGTCATCGGATACACCCTGTCGTTCGGCTCGGACATCGGCGGGCTCATCGGCGGGCTCGACTTCGTCTTCCTCAAGGGCGTGGGCATGACCAATGCGGGGTCCCCGGCGGACAACCTGCCCCACCTGACCTTCATGATCTTCCAGTGCATGTTCGCGGTCATCACCCCGGCGCTGATCACCGGCGCGTTCGCCGAGCGTATGAAGTTCGGCGGGTTCATGGTCTTTTCCGCCCTGTGGCTGATCCTGGTCTACGCCCCCATGTGCCACTGGGTCTGGGGCGGCGGCTGGATGGGCCAGATGGGCGCGCTGGACTTCGCGGGCGGCGCGGTGGTCCACATGAGCTCGGGCGCGGCCGCCCTGTGCTGCGCCCTCCTCATCGGCAAGCGCAAGGGCCACGGCACAACCGCGTTCATCCCGCACAACCTGCCCATGACCATCCTGGGCGCGAGCATCCTCTGGTTCGGCTGGTTCGGTTTCAACGCCGGATCCGCCCTGGCCGCCAACGGCGTGGCCGCCAACGCCTTCGTGACCACGCACATGGCCACGGCCGCCGCGGCCCTGTCCTGGATCATCGCCGAGTGGATGCACGGCGGCAAGGCCACCACCCTGGGCGCGGCCTCGGGCGCGGTGGCCGGACTGGTCGCCATCACCCCGGCCGCCGGGTTCGTCACCCCCATGTGGGCCATCGTCCTCGGCCTGGGCGCGGGCGTGCTCTGCTACGGCGGGATCATGCTCAAGAACAGGTTCGGCTACGACGACGCCCTGGACGTGGTCGGCATCCACGGCCTGGGCGGCACCTACGGGGCCCTGGCCACCGGCCTGCTGGCCACGGTGGGCGCGGACGGGCTCATCGCGGGCAACGCCCACCAGCTGTGGGTCCAGTTCGTCTCCGTGGTGGCAACCTGGGGCTTCTGCTTCGCCATGACCTTCATCATCTTCAAGGTGGTCGACGCCACCATCGGCCTGCGGGCCGGCGACGAGGAGCAGGACAAGGGCATGGACATTGCCGAGCATTCCGAGACCGGGTATCAGTGGTAGCAGCCAAGGAGACAGCGACATGAAGAAAATCGAGATCATCACCCGGACGTTCAAGCTCGACGAGGTCAAGACCGCCCTTTCCGGCATCGGCGTGAAGGGCATGACCGTCAGCGAAGTCAAGGGGTTCGGCCGCCAGGGCGGCCACAAGGAAGTGTATCGCGGCGCCGAGTACCAGGTGGACTTCGTGCCCAAGATCAAGATCGAGGCCGTGGTCGAGGACGACTTCGCCCCCGAGGTGGTCGAGGCGGCCCGCGCGGCCGCGCGCACCGGCGAGGTGGGCGACGGCAAGATCTTCGTCCTGACCGTGGACGAGGTCGTGCGCATCCGCACCGGCGAGACCGGCGAAGAGGCCATCTAGCCTCAACAAGACGAGAACACCTCCGGTCCGGGCCCGCCCGGGCCGGAGCCATCCGGGCCAGCGTGGGGAGGAGAGTCCCAGCCACCGCCCGGGCATATCCCAGCCCGCAGGGCTGGCGGCGGCCGGGAGAGGAGAGGCTCCCGGCCGTCCTTTTTCCGCCAGGCCCGACAACACCCAGGAGCGCGCCCATGCAGCCGGACTGCCATCTCCCCGAATCCGCCCGCAGGCTGAAACAGGCCAGGGCGGACCTGTGGGCGCGGGCCGGGGCCGGGGCCGTGGGCGGCTTCGCCTGGGAATACACCCATCTGGTGGACCGCTATTTCGAGAGTCGCATCCGGGAGGCCGGGCCCCAGCGTTTCGCCTTCACCCTCGTCGCCGTGGGCGGATACGGGCGCGGACGCCTGTGCCCCGGCTCGGACGTCGACGTGCTCCTGCTCTTCAAGCACCGCATCCCGTCCGGGGCCGAACAGTTCATCAAGACCCTGCTCTTCCCCCTGTGGGACCTCGGCCTGGACCTGGGCCACGGCGTGCGCACCGTGGCCGACTGCGTGACCCTGGCCAGGAAGGACTTCCAGGTCCTGGCCTCGCTCATGGACGCCCGCCCCCTGGCGGGCGACGCCGAGGTCTTCGATACCTTCAAGACAACCTTCGCCGCCAGGGTCCTCAGGAAATCGGGCGAGACCTTCGCCGCCTCCCTGCGCGAGCACAACGAGGCCCGCGCGGCCCAGTACGGCGACGCCTCGGCCCTGCTCGAACCCGAGCTCAAAAACGGCCTGGGCGGCCTGCGCGACGGCCAGCAGGTGGCCTGGCTGACCCGGATGCTCCAGGTCCTGCAGCGCGACCCCATCTTCCTGCCCGAGGAGCTCGCGCGGCTGCGCGAGGACCAGGCCTTCCTCAACCGCGTGCGCACGGCCCTGCACCTAGCCGCCGGGCGCAAGACCGACCGGCTCTTCTTCGACCTCCAGCCGCCCACGGCACGGCTCATGGGCTTCGCCTCCCGGACCGCTTCGCCCGAGGACACCGGCCTGGCCGTGGAGTTTTTCCTGTCCCGGCTGCACCAGGCCATGACCCGGATCAAGGCCATGCGCGAGGCCCTGTTCCAGGAGGCCTTCCCGGCGCCCGCCGCTCCCCTGCCCGAGCTGTCCATCCGCAATCTGGCCGCCGGGCCCGAGGGCATCCGCTTCGAGCGCCAGGCAGCGGCCACCCCGGACAACGTGCTCGGCGCGTTCCTGGAGTCCGCGCGCACCGGCCTGCCCCTGACTTGGGGCGCGCGGCGCATGATCCGGCGCGACCCGGCCCGGTTCGCGGCCGGGCTGGCCGGGCGCCGCGAGACCCTGTCCATCCTGGTGGAGATCTTCCTGGCCCCGCACTGCCGGACCGCCCTGGACGGGCTGCTCGAGACCCGACTGCTGCCCTCCCTGTTCCCGGAGTTCGCCGAGGTGGAGCACCTCATCCAGTTCAACGACTACCACGTGCACCCGGTCGGGCGGCACACCCTGGCCACCGTGGCCCTGCTCTCGGACTTCGTGCGCGGCGACGGCCAGTGGACCGGCGAGCTGGCCGCCAAGGTGGCCGATCCGGCCCGGCTGGTCCTGGCCGGATTCTTCCACGACCTGGGCAAGGGCGCGCCCGACCACTCCGGGGCCGGGGCGGCCATGGCCCGCGAGGTCCTGGCGCGCTACGGACGGGTGCCCGAGGCGATCGAGGACGTGGCCTTCCTGGTGGAGCACCACCTGCTCCTGCCCAAGACCGCCACCCGGCGCGACCTGTCGGACGAGCGCGCGGTCTCGGACGTGGCCGCCGTGGTCGGGGACACAGCCCGCCTGGACATGCTCCACCTGCTGTCCACGGCCGACTCCATGGCCACAGGCCCGCGCGCCTGGAATTCCTGGACCCGCTCCCTGCTGGGCGAACTGTACTTCAAGGTCCGCAACCTGCTGCGCCACGGTCCTCTGGCCGAACCGGACGCCGCCCGCAGGCTGGCCGATTCCAAGCTGGCCGTGCTCGCCGCCCTCCCGGACCTGGACCCGGAGTTCGTGGACGCGGCCATGCGGGCCATGCCCCCGCGCGCCTTCCTGGCCCTGACGCCCGAGGCCATCGCCGGGCACGTGCGGCTGGTCAGGAAGCTGTGGGCCGCCGTGGCCGAAGACCGCATGCGCAAGCCGTCCTCCATCGGCGGCAAGGGGGTCAACCTGATCGAGGCCGCGCCGGGCCGGGCCGAGAACACCTACAAGCTGACCATCGCCGCCGTGGACCAGCCCCGCCTGTTCGCGACCATCGCCGGGGCCCTGTCCCTGCACGGACTGAACATCCTGGCCGCCGACATCTTCAGTTGGAAGGACGGCACGGCCGTGGACGTGTTCACCGTGGGCGAGCCGCCCGAGAACCTCTATCCCGAAGAGGTCTGGGCCCGGGTCGGCCGGTCCGTGAGCTACGCCATGGTCGGCAAGCTGGACCTGGCCGCCCGCCTGGAGGAGCGCGGCAAATCGCCCCTGACCCGAGGTCGCGGCCGCCCCCGGCTGGGGCCGCTGGTGACCATCGACAACCAGGCCAGCGACTTCTACACCGTGGTCGAGGTGGCGGCCACGGACCGCACCGGCTTCCTGTTCGACATGGCCCGCACCCTGGCGGCCCACGGGCTGTCCATCCACGTGGCCATGATCACGACCATCAAGGGCCGGGCCGCCGACGTCTTCCACGTGCGCACCCAGGACGGGCGGCGGCTCCTGGACGAGGCGCGCCAGGACGCCCTGCGGCGGGACCTGCTGGCCGCGTCCACGGCCCGGTAAAACCGCTTTACTTTTCGAAGACGGGCCTTAGAGTGTGGGCATACGCGAGCCCAAGGACCATCCATGCCCATCAACGTGACCGTCTTCTCCGATTTCGTCTGCCCCTTCTGCTTCATCGGCTCGGCCATCATCGACCGGCTCAAGCGGGACTTCGACATCCGCGACACCTGGGTGCCCCACGAGCTGCACCCGGAGACCCCGCCCGAGGGGCGGCCCCTGGACGACCTGGTGGACCGCTTCGACCTGGACAACGTGATCATGACCTGCAACCAGCGGGGCGAGCCCTACGGCATCCGCTTCGCCCGCGCCGAGCGGCTGTTCAACTCCCGGCTCGCCCTGGAGGCCGCCGAGTTCGCGCGCGACGCGGGGCGCTACCACGACTTCCACGGGCGCATGTTCCGGGCCGGATTCACCGACGGAAGGAACATCGGGGAGATCGGGGTGGTCCTGGACGTGGCGGCCCAAACGAACCTCGACACGGAGCGGCTGAAGGAGGCTTTGACCGACCACCGCTTCGCCGCCCGGGTGGCGGACGGGTCGCGAAAGGCCAGGGAGGCCGGGGTGACCGCCCTGCCCTCCTTCATCATTGAGGGCCGACCGCGCATCACCGGGGCCGTGGACGAGTCCGTGCTGCGCCGGGCCCTTGAAGAAGCCCTGAAGGCGGCTTGAACCACAACAGACAACAACAAACGGCAACAGGCGATAGGATATGACGCAACAAGCTGAAATAGTGATTTTCTTCACCGGCGGGACCATCGGCATGTCCCCGGTGGAAGGCAAGGAAGGCGTGGCCCCGGGCGGCAATTTCGACGGGCTGCTCAACCAGCTCTCCCCCCAGGAGGCGGACGTGGCCCTGCGGCCCGTGCTCTGGTCGGACAAGCCGAGCCCGCACATGACCCCCGAGGACATGTTCCGGCTGGCCCGCGACGTGGAGGCGGTGCTCAAGGAGGAGTCCGTGCTCGGGGCAGTGGTCCTGCACGGCACGGACACCCTGGTGGAGACCGCCTACATGTGCGACCTGGTCATCCACTCGGACAAGCCGGTCATCCTGACCGGGTCCATGCGCTACTACTCCGAAGCGGGCTACGACGGCATCCGCAACCTGGCCAACACCGTGCGCGCCTGCCTGCTCCCCCTGCCTCCCGGCGTGGGGGCGTGCATCCTGATGACCGACCGCATCTTCGCGGCCCGCGAGGCGGTCAAGGTCAACTCGCTGAACGTGGACGCCTTCGAGTCCCGCGAGGCCGGGGTCGTCGGCTACGTGGCCGGAGAGTCCGTGCTCCTGGCCCGGCCCCGGTCCACCCCCACCCCCCGGCGCAAGTTCGCGCCCGCCGCCATCGAGCCCAACGTGCCGCTCATCACCGCGTATACGGGAATTGACCGGAAACCTCTCGATCATGCAATAAGCGAGGGAGCAAAGGGAGTTGTCATCGAAGGGTTCGGCGCAGGCAACGTGCCCCCGGCCATGGTCGAGGGGATCGAGGCGTGCCTGGAAAAGGGCTTGCCCGTGGTCCTGGCCACCCGCTGCATCGAGGGCGGGGTCTGGCCCGTGTACGGCTACCCCGGCGGCGGGGCCGACCTGCACGCCAAGGGCGTCATCCTGTGCGGCAGGCTGGGCGGGCCCAAGGCGCGCATCCGGCTCATGTGCGCCCTGGGGCTGACCTCGGACCCGGACGAAATCCGGAAAATTTTCGAAGAGGCCTAGGCCGGACGGCTAGCCGTTTTCCTCGGTGAAGCGGCGGAACTCGGACAGGGCGCGGCTCTGGACCATGGTCCGGACCGCGTCCAGGTGGTCGTGGTTCTCGATGACCAGATTGACGACGTCCACGTCCAGGAAGCCGTTGTCCGCCATGGAGCGGAGCACGGCCACGGTCCGCTCGCGGGTCATGCCCTTGCGGTAGGGGCGGTCCTCGGTGATGGCCGTGTGCACGTCCGCCACCTGCATGATCCGGGAGCCGAGCGAGAGCTCCCTTTCCGTCAACCCCAGGGGATAGCCCTTGCCGTTCAGGCGCTCATGGTGCTGGGCGGCCCAGTCGGCCACCTCGCCCAGGCCCGGAATGGCTCGCAGGACCTCGGCGCTGACCGTGGCGTGGTCCTTCACCCGGGAGTACTCGGCCTCGTCCAGGGCGCCCTGCTTGTCCAGCAGGGAGGTGGGCACGGCCAGCTTGCCGATGTCGTGCAGGTTGCCGGCCAGCCGCATGGCCTTCTGCTCCCGCTCGTCCATGCCCGCCAGCCGGGCCAGCTGGACCGCGGTCTCGGCCACGCCCGCCGAGTGGGTGGCCGTGTGGCGGCTCCGGAAGTCGATGATCCGGGTGAAGAAGCTCGAAAAGTCGATGAGCTGGTCCGGAGAGATGCGCACATCCAGGAGGTCCCTGGAGAGCATCTCCCGCACCGGACGGTCCATGTCCTCCACCAGCGGCCAGAACACGCCGCCCTCGGTCAGCTCGCGGAAGGCCTCGATCAGCTCCCGGGCGTACAGGTCGGAGGTGAAACCGGCCACGGCCGCCTCGACCTCCGCGCGCTCCCTTCCCTTGGTGCCCACGCGGCGCAGGATGTCCACCCGGTCGGCCAGGTTGACGATGTTCGCCAGGAGCAAGGTCTCGCGGTCGCCCTCCTGGCGGATGACCCGCAGGTCCTTCCAGCAGGTGTGGTGGTACAGGACCATGCGCGAGGCGCGTTCCAGGAAGGGGTGGTCCTTGAGCAGCCGGTAGCCGACCACGGCGTGCTGCTCCAGGTCGGCGTCGAAGCTCAGCCCGTCCAGGGCCAGATCCATGGAAAATGCCCCGATGTCGTGCAGCAGCCCGGCCAGGAGCACGTCCACCAGGGAGGAGGATTTGATGCCCACGCGGCTGCCCAGGGCGGCGGAAGCCAGCCCCACCCGCCGGTGATGCCCGGTCACCGTGGGGGAAATGTAGTCCAGGGCGGTCGAGATGCCGCAGGCGATGTCGATGAGGGAAACGTCTTCCATGTGGGATCACACCATTGTATGCGAACTGCATTGCGATTTTGCCGCGAGGCCCGAAGAATCATCCATTTTTGTCAGCCCACAGCCTATTATATTTCGCAAGGGGGCAGGCAACCATACCCGCCGACGCTTGTCAACAGCCGGTGACACGGTTGGGGCGGCAGTCTCTCCCCGAACCGTGTCAAGTTGATTTTTCCTGCCGATCAGCCGCTTTTCCTTGTCATTCGCCCCCGAACGGAGGGCGCGGCGAAAACCCGTGGTACGCTGTGCGCGCCGGGATGCCCGCAACCCTAGAGAAGCGAGGAACACGCATATGGCAACGAGTGTGATCGAAATCTGCAACAACGCCCTGCTGGACCTGGGAGAGGACGCGATCATGTCCCTGGGGGACGTCTCCAAGGCCGCCGGGCTGTGCAACCACCGCTGGCCCGCGGTGCGCGACGCGGTCCTGCGCGCCCACCCCTGGAACTGCGCCATGGCCCAGGCCGAACTGGCCGCCGGGGCCGTGCCTCCCCTGTGGAAGTGGGCCTACCGGTACGTGCTGCCCACGGACTTCCTGCGAATCATCGCCGTCACCGGCGCGGACGGCGAAGAGGTCGGGGACTGGGAGATCCAGTCCGGGGTCATCCTGTGCGACGAGGAGGCCCCCCTCTTCATCGCCTACGTGCGCCGCGAGACCGACCCCAAGAAGTACGACGCCCTGCTGTCCGAAACCCTGTCCGCGCGGCTGGCCGCCACCCTGGCCTATCCCCTGTCCGGGTCCACGTCCCTGGCCCAGGCCTGCTGGAAGACCTACCAGGACAAACTGGCCGAGGCGCGCGGCGTGGACGCCCGCGAGGGCGTCCCCGAGCCCATGGGCCCGGCCACGTGGCTGGGGGCCAAACTCGGCGGCTGACGAAAGACGGTAAACGGAGGCGCGGCCCCGGTGCGAGACCGGGGTCGCGCCTCCAAAGATTATTTCACGGACAAGGAGGCGGCGTAGAAGAATTCGTTCAGCGGCGAGTCGGACGGCGTGGTCCACTCGCGCTCCACGGACACCCGGTCGTTGTCCCCGATGAACCGGGCGACCAGCCCCTGGTTTTCCTCGGGGTTGAGGGTGCAGGTGATGACCGCGATGCGCCCGCCGGGCTTCACCTGGGCCAGGGCGTTGTCCAGGATCTCCCGCTGGAGCAGGGTCAGGTCGCCCAGGTCGGCGGGCCTGCGCTTCCACTTGGTGTCCGGGCGGCGCGAGATCACGCCCAGGCCCGAGCACGGCATGTCCAGGAGGATGGTGCCGGGTACGCGCGGCGGCTCGGCCGTGGCCGCATTGGCCTCGAAGACCTCCACCCCGTGCAGCTCGCGTTCGAGCGCGGCCAGTCGGCCCCGGTGCGGGTCCGAGGCGAACACGTCGAGCCCCTTTTCGAGCAGGATGCGGGTCTTGCCCCCGCGTCCGGCGCAGGCGTCCCAGACCGGGCCGTCCCAGATCTCCGGGTCCAGGGCCTCCACGGCCTGGCGCGCGGCAAAGGACTGGCGGGCCAGGGGCGGGTCGGGCTCGCCCTCGAAGGCGGTGCCCGCGGGCAGGGCGAAGCTCATGCCCTCGATGTCGATGAGCTCGGGCCAGCCCGCGATCTCGGTGTAGAGCGCGTCCGCCTCGGGGTGGCCGAAGAGGTTGAAGCCGAGCGCCGGGGGCTTGATCTGGGCCTCGAGGTAGTCGGTGGCCGTCTTCTCCCCGTACTCGCGCCACCACAGGTCCACCAGCCACTGGGGGCAGGCGTACCAGCGGGACAGGAATTCGGGCAGGGAGGCGTCCTTGCGGAAAAAGTCGGGATCGTGGGCGTCCTCGCCCAGCTCGGACACCCGGCGGAGCACGGCGTTGAACAGCCCGGCCAGGCGCGCGCCCGGCTTGGACTTGGAGAACTCCACGGCCCAGTCCACCGAGGCGTAGGCCGGAATCTTGTCCAGGAACAAGATTTCGTAGGCGGCCACGCCCATGGCCAGACGCATCTTGGGGTTGAGCTTGCCCGGGTCCTGGAGGAACCGGGACAGGACGTACTCGATGCGTCCCTTGAGCCGGAGGTAGCCGTAGCTGAGTTCCGTGGCCAACCCCAGATCGCGCGGGTCGTCCACCCCGGAGGACAGGGCCGAGTCCAGGGCGGCCTGGATGTCCTGGCGGTTCATGAGACAGCGGAACAGGGCTTCGAGCGCCACCCGCCGCGCCGCAGGCAGGGGCTTTGATAAACGTGCTTGCATACGTGCCTAATTACCCTCCCGGTCAAGGGTTGGCAAGTGGCGCGAAACGACATCGGCGTGACAAACCGCGCACGCTTCCCCCGCCCGGACGGCCAAGCCGCTACTCGAAGAGCTTCTTGGCGGCGTTGCCCGCGTCCTCGGCGGCCTTGTCCATCTGCTGGCCCGCCTCCTGGGCGGCCTTGTCCATCTTCTTGCCCGCCTTTTCCATGGGCCCTTCCTCGCTGCACCCGAAGGCCACGGCCAGGACGGCGAGCATGCAGGCGATGGTCAATATCTTCTTCAGCGTTTTCATGAGGATATCCTTTTAGTTAGCGATTTTCGAGGCGGCATTTCTGGCTGTAGTAGGCCGTGCCGAAGGCCATGTCCGTGTTCATGGGCCGGATGATGGCGTTGGCCCCGTGGCCGTATTTCATCCATCCGCCCCGGCGCATGATCACGGCCCGGGGGTGCAGGTCGTCCAGGGTCTGGACCCGGACCTGCATGACCCCGAGGTCGGTGGCCAGATATACGTCCGCCGACAGATTCAGGACACCGTACGCCGGATTGGCCTTGGAAATCCAGACCGAGGGCACGCCGCGCTGCTCTTTCTCGGGAATCTGCGAGTGCAGGAACTCCCCGCGCACCAGGGTCAGCAGCTGCAGGGGGTAGTCCGGGTCCCGTTCGGGCTCGGGGTGGAGCGCCTCGGGGAAGCGGTACAGGCCGTCCAGGTGGCCGAAGACCAGGTCCTCGAAGGCCACGTAGGGATGGTTGACCTTGGCGAACCCGTTTTCAAACAGTTCGTCCAGGGACACGTTCGAGCGTTTGAGCCCCTCGCGCAGGCAGGCCTCCGCATCCGGCAGGCGGACGGGCTCGCGCAGCCGCGAGCCCAGGTCGGCCAGGATGTCGAAGTCCGGCCGGGCCAGGCCGCGCGGGGCGACCGCCGGGGCGCAAAGGTTGACGTAGTTGTGCACGAAGGAGCCGAGCACGTCGCGCCGCTCGAACATGAGCGCGGGCGGCAGGATGACGTCGGCCCGCATGGCCGTGTCGTTCATGAACCCGTCCACCACGACCGTGAACGGGGCGGCCAGCGCGTCGGCCACGGCCAGGCTGTCCGGCACCTGGTTGACCACGTTGTGGCCGTCGATCCAGACGAAATCCACCGGCGGGTCGGCCCGGCGCAGCTCCGCGCCCAGGTCCTGGAGGAGCAGCCTGCGCCGCTCGCCGGGCTCCTCGCCGCCCTCGATCAAATGGGCCCAGGAGCCGAAGTTGCGGGCCGAGGAGATGTTGAAATAGGAACCGCCGCCGCGCACCCCGATGTTGCCGGAGATCATGGCCACGGCGTTGATGAAGCGGACGTTCTCGCCGCCGAAGACGTGGCGCTGCAACCCCCAACCGATGACCGTGGCCACGTTGCCCCGGTCCGCGTACCACTCGTAGACCATCTCCGCGTCCGTGGCCGAAACCTCGCAGGCCGCGCACAGCTCACGGAACTTCAGGCCGTCCACCAGCCCGCGCAGGGCGGGCCAGTTGGCGGTCCGGGTCAAGACCCACGGGTTGAGGTCGCCCGCCTCCAGGAAGAGCTTGAGCACGGCGGCGGCCAGGAAACGGTCCGTGCCGGGACGGATGACGACGTTGACGTCCGAGAACTCGGGCGTGCCGTCCCCGCCCGGGGAGATGGTCAGGACCTCGGTGCCGTTCTTGCGCGCCCGCTTCAGCAGGGCCAGCTGGTGCACGGAGCAGCGGGTCATGTCCCGGCCCCAGTTGACCACCCGGTCGCTGTTGAGGATGTCCTCGGGGTCGTTGTGGTTGAGCACGCCGAAATCGCGCAGGCAAGCCTCGATGCCGGTGTCGTCGCACACGCAGCCGTAGGTCGTGGACGAGCCCAGCCGCGCGAAGAAGTTCGTGCTGGCCGCACCCAGGATGCCCCGGTAGCCGTGGCCGTGGACGTGCAGGATGGACTCGGGCGCATTCCTGGCCGCGTCGAGTTTTTCGGTGACCAGGCCGAGCGCCTCGTCCCAGCTTGCGGGCGCGAAGCCGTCGCCGCGCCGGATGAGCGGTTCGGTGATGCGCTCGTCCGAGTCCAGCCGCTCGAAGTAGCGGCCGCCCTTCTTGCAGCAGAATCCCTTGGTGAACGGGTGCTTCGGGTTGCCCCGGACGGTTTTCTTGTCGGTGTCGACCAGCAGCGAACAGGCGTCGCCGCAGTCCATGGTACAGGCCGTAACGGTCTTCATATGCATTCCCCCTGGCCCGGAGAGTGGAGAATTCGACGGCCGAGGTCAAATCAAAAGAACCGAGGGGGGGCATCGCCGCGAACCCCGGCCGCGCCGCGTCCCGCCACACACTCTTTTTGACAATCATACGCGTTTGGTCTAACCAGATTCGGTTCCAGCGACCCTACATCTATTTAAGGATATTGAACGCGACATGGCGAAAGTACAAAAAATAAAGGGATTCGCGGACCTCTTCCCCGATGAGGCCGCCAAGTACACCTTCATGGAAAGCTGCGCCCGCGAGGTTTTTTCGCGCTACGGTTTCGGCGAACTGCGCACGCCCATCCTGGAGAAGACCGAGCTGTTCCAGAAGTCCATCGGCGAGGACACCGACGTGGTCGGCAAGGAGATGTTCACCTTCCCGGACCGCAAGGACCGGTCCCTGACCATGCGCCCCGAGGCCACGGCGGGCGTGGTCCGCGCGTTCATCGAGTCCAAGATCCATCAGCCGGGCAATGTCTCGAAATTTTTCACTTTCGGCCCCATGTTCCGGTACGAGCGCCCGCAGAAGGGCCGCCAGCGCCAGTTCCACCAGATCGACGCGGAGATATTCGGGGCGGACGAGCCCCAGGCCGACGCCGAGCTGATCCTCATGCTCACCTCCTTCCTGAACCGCATCGGGCTCAAGAACCTGACCGTGGAGATCAACTCCCTGGGCTGCCACGAGTGCCGCCCGGCCTACAAGCAGGCCCTGGTGGACTACTACCACTCCAAGGACAAGGCGAATTTCTGCGAGGACTGCCGGCGGCGCATGGAGACCAACCCCCTGCGCGTGCTCGACTGCAAGGTGCCCACCTGCAAGGAGCTGGTCCAGGACGCCCCGGTCATCACCGACCACCTCTGCCCGGACTGCGAGGCCCACTTCGCGGACGTCCGCGCGGTGCTCGACGGGGCCAAGGTGGCCTACACCCTGAATCCCCGCATGGTGCGCGGCCTGGACTACTACGTGCGCACCTGCTTCGAGGTGACCAGCAACGATATCGGCTCCCAGACCGCGGTGGCGGGCGGCGGCCGGTACGACGGCCTGGTCAGGAACCTCGGCGGCCCGGACTGCCCCGGCACCGGTTTCGCCTGCGGCATGGAGCGGCTCGCCCTGCTCCTTGACGACATCGCGCCCGAGGCCCCGGACTTCTACCTGGCCGTGGTCGACCAGGAGGCCTCCAACGAGGCCATGCTCTTCGCCCAGGCCCTGCGCAAAAAAGGGCTCAGCGGCGAGGTCAGCTTCGCGGGCGGGTCCATGAAGTCCCGCATGCGCGCGGCCAACAAGTCCGGCGCCAAGACCTGCCTGATCATGGGCGGCAGCGAGCTGGCCGACGAGACCATCACCGTCAAGGACATGGCCGGCAACCGCGAACAGGAAACCCTGGACCGGAAGCTGTACCTAGCTAGCTTGTAGGGAAAGAGATTTGGATGCCGCTGCGCGGCGGAATCGGGTGACTTCGCCTCCGGCGGCCAAAGGCCGAGGGCCTTTGGAATCCCGTGTGCGGCTTCGCCGCAGGATGATATACGGAGCCTTCAAACGGCGAACATCGCCCGCCGAAGGCGCACCAAAAAGTTTTGGAAGATCCCTAAGAAACCTTTTTCAAAAGGTTTCTTAGGCCGCCGGAGGCAAGCCCCCCGCAGGGGCCGCCGGAGGCCATACAATACGAGATACCGGAGAGACAATGTCCGAACAAGAGAGAGATTACGACGAGTACCGCGTCATCGAGGACCTGGGTGGCTGGCGGCGCACGCACCACAACAACGAGCTGACCGCCGCCAACATGGACGAGGACGTCTGCCTCATGGGCTGGGTCCAGTTCCGCCGCGACCACGGCGGGCTGATCTTCCTGGACCTGCGCGACCGCGAGGGCATGACCCAGGTGGTCTTCAATCCCGAGGACAACGCCGAGGTGCACGAGCGCGCCCACGCCATCCGTCCCGAGTACGTGGTGGCGATCAAGGGCAAGGTCCGTCCGCGCCCCGAGGGCATGGCCAACCCGAACATGGTCACCGGCGAGGTGGAGATCGAGGTCACGGACTACAAGCTCCTGAACACCTCGGAGACCCCGCCGTTCCCCATCGAGGACCGCGTGGAGGTGGGTGAGAACCTGCGCCTCAAATACCGCTTTCTGGATCTCCGGCGTCCCTCCCTGGCCCGCAATTTCGTCATCCGCAACAAGGCCGCGCAGTCGGTGCGCCGGTACCTGGACGGCCTGGGCTTCCTCGAGGTGGAGACCCCGGTGCTGACCAAGTCCACCCCCGAGGGCGCGCGCGACTTCCTGGTGCCGAGCCGGGTCAACCAGGGCTCCTTCTACGCCCTGCCCCAGTCCCCGCAGCTGTTCAAGCAGATGCTCATGGTCTCGGGCATGGACCGCTATTTCCAGATCGTCAAATGCTTCCGCGACGAGGACCTGCGCGCCGACCGCCAGCCCGAGTTCACCCAGATCGACATCGAGATGTCCTTCGTGGACGAGGCGCTGATCCAGGACATGGCCGAGGGCATGGTCAAGCGGCTCTTCAAGGAGACCATCGGCGTGGACCTGCCCGCCGAGTTCCCCCGCATGACCTTCGCCGACGCCATGCGCGACTACGGCGTGGACAAGCCGGACCTGCGCTTCGAGCTCAAGCACATCGACATCACCGATGTGTTCAAGAACTCCGGGTTCAAGGTCTTCGCCTCCTCCGAGCTGGTCAAGGTCATGGTCGTGCCCGGCGGGGCCGAGCTGTCCCGCAAGGAGATCGACGAGTACACCAAGTTCGTCGAGATCTACGGCTCCAAGGGTCTGGCCTGGATCAAGGTCAAGGAGGACGGCGAGTGGCAGTCCCCCATCGTCAAGTTCTTCTCCGAGGATGAGATCGCCACCCTGCGCGAGCGCTCCGGCTGCAAGCCCGGCGACATCCTGTTCTTCCAGGCCGGTCCGGCGGACATCGCCAACGCCGCGCTGGGCAACCTGCGCTGCGAGCTGGGCAAGCGGTTCGGCCTGATCAAGGAGGGCGAGTTCAAGCCCGTCTGGATCACCGACTTCCCGCTGCTCGAGTGGGACCCGGACGAGAAGCGCTTCGTGGCCCGGCACCATCCCTTCACCTCGGCCCGTCCCGAGCAGATGCAGGTCCTCAAGGACGACCCGGCCCAGGCCATCGCCCGCGCCTACGACCTGGTCATGAACGGCTACGAGGTCGGCGGCGGCTCCATCCGCATCCACACCGAGGACCAGCAGAAGGCCATGTTCGCCGCCCTGGGCATCCAGGAGGACGAGGCCCGCGAAAAGTTCGGCTTCCTCATGGACGCGCTCAAGTTCGGCGCGCCGCCCCACGGCGGCATCGCCTTTGGCCTGGACCGGCTGATCATGATCCTGACCGGCTCCAAGTCCATCCGCGACGTCATCGCCTTCCCCAAGACCCAGAAGGCCACCTGCCTCATGACCGAGGCCCCGTCCGAGGTCCCGAGCAAGCAACTCCGCGAACTGGGCATCCGGCTGCGCGAGAAGAAGAAAGAAGATTAGAAGCGAAGATGCGAGAGGGAAACTTTTGAAAAAGTTTCCCTCTCGCGCTCTCCCTTCAAAACTTCTTGTCGCCGCTTCGCGGGATACGTAGTCCGCGAAAAAGCCTACCGATTACGGCTGGTTTCACACTGAAACTGGCCTTTTGAATTTCCGTAGTTATTAAGTTAATAGACAAGACCGATTCCGCCGCACACGGGACCAACACTCCCCCTCCATACTCCCTGCGGCGCGATAAAAAGTTTAGGAAAAGAGGGGATGGGGGTCCGGGGGAAGGGGAGGAAAACCCTTTTCTCAAAGGGTTTTCCTCCCCTTCCCCCGGACCGCCGGAGGCAACCACAATGCGATTAGAGATATGTACCTGGCCCGACGAGGTCCTTGAGGCCAAGGCCGAACCCATTACCGAGATCACTCCCGAGATCGAGGAACTCATCGAGAACATGGTCGAGACCATGTACGAGTCCGACGGCGTGGGCCTGGCCGCGCCGCAGGTGACCAAGTCCATCCGGCTCATCTGCGTGGACCAGACCGGGCCCAAGGAGCGCGGCGACCTGCGCGTGCTGATCAACCCGGAGATCGTGGAGTGCGATGGCGAGGTGGAGTCCGAGGAAGGCTGCCTGAGCTGCCCGGAGCTGAACCTCAAGGTCAAGCGCAAGGAGCGGGTCAAGGTCAACGCCCTGAACCGCGTGGGCGAAAAGATCTGCGTGGAAACGGACGGGTTTTTGTCCATCATCCTGCAGCATGAGATCGACCACCTGGACGGCGTGACCCTGGCCGACCGCGCGGGCCGCCTGAAAAAAGCCATGTACCGAAAGAAGGCCATGCGATGGAAATAACAGCCAACGGCGCGAGCACGCCCGAATCCTGGGGCGCGGTGGACCTCAAGCCGCTGCGCGTGGTCTTCATGGGCACCCCGGACTTCGCGGCCGAGGCGCTCGAGATACTGCTCAAGTTCGACGCCGCCGACGTGATCGGCGTGTACACCCAGCCGGACCGGCCCTGCGGGCGCGGGCGGCAGTGCGTGCCGTCCGCGGTCAAGCGGGTGGCGATCGAGCACGACATCCCGGTGTACCAACCGGTGAATTTCAAGGAACAGGCCGACGTCGACCAACTGGCCGCGCTTGCGCCGGACGTGCTGGTGGTGGCGGCCTACGGGCTGATCCTGCCCCAGGCCGTGCTCGACATCCCGGCCATCCTGCCCCTGAACATTCACGCCTCGCTGCTGCCCCACTGGCGCGGCGCGGCCCCGATCCAGCGGTCCATCGAGAACGGCGACGTGGTCACCGGCATCTCGATCATGAAGATGGAAGCCGGGCTGGACACCGGCCCGGTCATGGTCCAGCGCGCCCTGCGCATCGGCCACAACGACCACGCGGGCACCATCCACGACGAGCTGGCCAAGCTCGGCGGGATCTGCATCTGCGAGGCCCTGGCCCGGTTGCAGACCGGGGCCTACGACCTGAAGCCCCAGGACGATTCGCTGGCCACCTACGCCAGGAAGCTGGAAAAGAAGGAAGGCGAGATCGACTGGAACCAGCCCGCCGAACAGATCCACAACCGCATCCGGGCCATGTACCCCTGGCCCGGCGCGTTCTTCGACTGGACCAACCCCGAGGGCAAGGTCCTGCGCCTGCACGTGACCCCGGGCGAGGTGGCCGAGGAGGCGACGCCCCGGATCGCGCCCGGCACGGTGCTGGGCGAGATGAACGGCAAACTGGCCATCACCACGGCGGACAAGGTCTACCTGACCCCGGAGATCAAGCCCGAGGGCAAAAAAAGCATGGACGCCACGGCCTTCACCTGCGGATACATGAAGGAATGCAAGTAGGAACCCCGCTGGACCAGCCCCGGTCCGTCCACCGGGCGCGCAAGCGCCTGTTCGTCGGCCTGATCAGCATCGCCTGTTTCGTCATCTGCGTGCTGCTCGGCCTGCTCTGGCTGGTGCCTTACGTGGGCCTGGACAACATCCATCCGGCGGCCAAGTGGGTCCTGGGCGCGATGGTCCTGGGCCTGGTCGGCCTGGTCTGCGTGGCCTACTGGGGGCTGTTCCTGAACATCATCACCAAGAAGCCCCTGCCCGGCGCGCGCCGGTTCCGGGGGCTGACCATCAAGCTGTTCCTGCCGCTCATGGTCCTGCTCGGCCGGGCCTTCGGCATCCCCAAGGAACACATCATGCTGTCGTTCATCTCCGTGAACAACGACATGGTCCTGGCCGAAGCCGGGCGGTACGCGCCCGGGGACATCCTCCTGCTCATGCCGCACTGCCTGCAGAACTCCAAGTGCGACCGGCGGCTGACCTACGACATCAACAACTGCGTGCGCTGCGGCAAGTGCCCCCTGGCCGGGCTGCTCGAACTGCACGACAAGTACGGCGTGAACCTGGCCATCGCCACGGGCGGGACCATCGCCCGGCGCATCGTGGTCCAGCTGAGGCCCCGGCTGATCATCGCCGTGGCCTGCTACCGCGATCTCTCCTCCGGCATCCAGGACACCTACCCCCTGCCCGTGTACGGCGTGCTCAACGAGCGGCCCCACGGCCCTTGCATCGACACCACGGTCTCCCTTGTCACGGTCGAGAAGATGCTCGGCCGCTTCATCGACCCCACCAAGGCCAAGGACGGCCGGACCATTTCCACGGGCCAGGCCGCCCAGGCGTAATCGCTTTATTTGGATGGCCGCGATGAGGCGACGGGATTCGCAGGACCGCAGGGGAGTGTAAACGCAAAGAGCGCCCGCGCATCCGCGCTCAGACCTCGGGTCGTTCTCCCTACCTTGTGTTTCGCCTTTACGGCGACTTCCATTTTTGCTGACGCTGAAAAAAGGGAGCAAAAACTGCGCTGTGGTGCCAGCGCGACGGAAGCGGACCCTTAGAGCCCGTCTCCGGCGGCGAAGCGAGGCTGGATCGAGTCTGCGCGACAGACATCTATCCAGCCAGCGAAAGCCGCCTACGGGCTCTTGGGTCCGCTTCCGATTGCTGCCCTTCGTCTGTGGAGATTGGATTGCCGCGTCGAACCTGGGATAAGGCTCGGCAGGAACTTCTTTCGACGCTCCATGGAGCGACTCGGGTGCAAGGCACCCGACAGCGGCTCTCTCTTCCGCGCTAGCACAAGGCTTTCGAGAGTGGGTCAGCTGTGCATTTTCTTCCGGTGGGCTTTCACCGCAGTGTGGCCTTCTACATAAGGATAAAAGCCCGCCGGAAAAAATGTGCAGATGGCCCGCTATTGGAAGCCGCCTACCGCGCAAGCTCCCTAATCATGCGTGTCCCACATGCCGTTGTATACCCATCCAAAGTATTTGCGGGCGATGTGGGAGGCCACTTCGGCGGCGTCTTCGAGACCGAACTTGGGGACGTCAGCGTCGGCGCCGCGGTCCGTGACCATGGCGATGAGCTTCCTGGCGTGCTGGTTGTGCCGGTCGCACAGGGGGTGGACGTGGGCGTCCTTGCGGTAGACCTCGATCTTGGGCTGGTCGGAATTGAAGTAGCCCTCGGCCAGGACCAGATCCTTGTCCGCGAACAGGGTCTCGGCCAGTTCCTCCAGGGAGCGTTCGCGGTCCACCGATTTGATCATGGCCACGCGGTCGGGCGAGGAGACCACCACGGTCTCGGCCCCGGCGCGCTTGAGCCGCCAGGAGTCCTTGCCCTCCTTGTCCATTTCAAAGGAGTGGGAGTCGTGCTTGACCGCGCCCACGGACAGGCCGAGTTTCTTCAGTTCGGGCAGCAGCTTTTCCATGAAGGTGGTCTTGCCGGCTTTTTTCTTGCCGACGATGCAGAGTATATGCTGTGACATTTCAATCCTTTCTGGTTGCGATACAGGGACGCGGCCGGGAGTCCGCAACAGCCTCCCGGCACGACGCATCTACAGATTTTTATCATATATTAAGGGAGCAAAGGGTGCAATTATTTACGGTGCCGGGGGGCAATCCTTTACAACATGCTGACCGGGTGCCAGTATGCACGTATACGGCCCCCGAAACACCCCAAGGAAGCCCATGCACACACCCATTTCCCGCAAGGACGCGGTCCAGAAACTGCTCCGGCGAGCCCGCCCGGCCAAGGAGCGGTCCGTGGCCCCCATGGACGGCGTCGGCCTGATCGCCGGGCTGGACGTGGCCGCCCTGTGCAACGTGCCCGAGCACGCCTGCTCGGTGCGCGACGGGTACGCCGTGCAAAGCCGGGACGTGGCCGAAGCCAAACCCATGGCCCCGGTGCGCCTGGACGTGAACGGATGCCTGCGGGCGGAGTCCACAGACCCGGATTCCATCGAACCGGGCACGGCCGTGCGCGTACTGACCGGCGGCCCGGTGCCCCCGGGCGCGGATGCGGTCCTGGCCGAGGAAGACGTGCAAGAGGCGGACGGCCGCATCCTGGTCGGCGGGCCCGTGCGCGCGGGCTGGTTCGTGCGCGCGGCGGGTGGCGAAATTTCTGCGGGCACGGTGATCACCCCGGCGGGCGGCGAGATCACGCCCCAGGCGGCGGCGGTCATGACCCGCACCCGCGTGGACTCCATCCTGGTCCACCCCCGGCCCCGCGTCCGGCTCCTGGCGCTGGGCAGCGAACTGGCCAAGCCGGGCGGCGACCCGACCGAAAAGGACAGGCCCGGCACCGCGCGCTTTCCGGCGGACAACCTGGTCCTGCTCCGGGGGCTCTTCGAAGCGGCCGGGGCCATCGTGGAACGGACCGGGGTCATCCCGGACGACCGCGACCGGCTGATCTCGGTCCTGTCCGGCCCGGACCTGCCCGAAATCATCGCCACCACGGGCGGCACGGGCAACAGCGAACGGGACTTCGCCTTCCAGGCCGCCCAGGAGGCCGGGTTCGAAACGCTCTTCAAACACATCGACATCCGCCCCGGCCGGAACATGTTCGCGGCCGCGCGCGGCGACACCCTGCTCTTCGGCCTGCCCGGACCGCCCGCCGCGGGCCACGCCTGCTTCCACGCGGTCATCCTCCCGGTGGTCCGCACGCTGCGCGGCCTGCCCGAGCCCGAACCGCGCACCGCCAGGTTCACCCAAGGCATCAACGCCCGCCCCGGCTCCGAATGGCTGGTCCAGTGCCGCCTGGAAATCAAAGGCTCCACCCTGACCGCCACCCCCCTGGCCGGCAAGACCGTGCCCCCCATGCACGGCCTGGCCCAGGCCCACGGCCTCGCCGTCCTGCAAAGCGGCCAAACCCTCGCCCCCGGCGACGAAACCGAGATACTGACGACGCTGTTTTAGAGCGCCTGCGGCGCTCGGGGGAAGGGGAAGGAAAAACCCTTTGGAAAGGGTTTTTCCTTCCCCTTCCCCCGGACCCCCATCCCCATCCTTTCCGAAACTTTTTGTCGCCGCTTCGCGGGGTGCGGACGCGTTGTTTCAGACCGTAACCCGGCACATTGAGTCCTTCGTCAACCGACTCAGACACATTCGAGCGCAAAGCGCTCAACACAGCCGTCTCCTCTTTCAAGCATTGGAGCGAATCGGGTGCGCAGCACCCGACAGCGGCTCTCCGCGCCCGTACTAGGCTTTTGAGAGTGGGTCAGATGTGCATTTTTCGAGGGTTCTCCTGACCGCAGCGTACCCCAGTACGTGAGGATCAGGCGGGCCCTCGGAAAATGTGCAGATGGCCCGCTATCGGATGCCGCCCAAAAAAATAACGCAAAAACTTTGTCACGGACCTTTCGAGATGCCGTCACGAAGATGTAACATCGCGGGTCTATCACTACGTCACACGTCGACGAGGAAAGGTTTTTTGATCATAAATTTTTTAAGGAAGGTACTACTCATGAAAAAATTGCTCATCGCTTTCGTGACCCTGGCTGTCCTGAGCGTTTCCGCTCTCTCCTTTGCCGCCGAAATCCGCGTCAAGGGCTCCACCACCGTGGACCCGGCCATGAAGAAGCTGGTGGCCGCCTACCAGACCGCCAACCCGGGTGTGAATTTCTCCATCTCCGCCACCGGTTCCGGCGACGGCGCCAAGGCCATCATCAACAAGACCGCCGACATCGGCATGATGTCCCGTCCCATGAAGGACGCCGAGGTCAAGAAATGCCAGGCCAACGGCATCGAGCCCGTGCGCACCATCATCGCCCTGGACTGCATCGTGCCCATCGTGCACCCGTCCAACCCGGTCAGCGCCGTGACCACCGCCCAGCTCAAAGACATCTACCAGGACAAGATCCGCAACTGGAAGGAAATGGGCGGCAACGACGGCATGATCGCCCTGTTCTCCCGCGAGACCAACTCCGGTACCTACGAAGTGTGGGAAGAGAAGGTCATGGACAAGGAAGACGAGAATGACATGGTCTCCCGCATGCCCTCCAACGCCGCCATGGCCGCCAAGATCGCCGGCAACAAGAACGGCATCGGCTACGTGGGCCTCGGCTTCCTGAATCCCAAGATCAAGGGCCTGTCCGTCAACGGCATCGTGCCCTCCGTCAAGACCGGCGCCGACGGCTCCTACCCGCTGGCCCGCAAGCTGAACCTGTACACCGGCGGACAGCCCACCGGCGAGGTCGCCAAGTTCATCACCTTCGTGATGTCCCCGGCCGGCCAGAAGATCATCGCCGAAGTCGGTTTCGTGCCCGTCAACTAGACCGAACGGCAACCAAAGACGAACGCGTCGTCCCGTCGGGGTGGGTAACCGCCTCGACGGGATCACGCATCAAAGGCGGCAAAACATGCTCGTTTCCCGGTCCTCAAAGGAAAAGCTCATCCGAGCGCTCTTTCTGCTCTGCGCCAGCGCGTCGATCATCGCCCTCGGGCTGATCATGTACTTCCTGATCTCCGAGGCCCTGCCCACGTTCACCGGCTTCGACGCCATGGGCGAAAAGATAAGCGGACTCAATTTCTTCGACTTCATTTTTGGCACCCAGTGGAAGCCCATCTCCTCGCATCCGCGCTGGGGCATCCTGCCGTTGATCATGGGTTCCTTCTGGGTCACCCTGCTCTCCTCGCTCATCGCCATCCCGCTGGGCGTCATGACCGCGGTGTACCTGGCCGAGATCGCCCCCCACAAGGTCCGCGAGATCGTCAAGCCCATGGTCGAGCTGCTGGCCTCCCTGCCTTCGGTCGTCATCGGTTTCTTCGGCATGGTCGTGGTCGCCCCGATCCTGCTCGAGGTCTTCAACATCCGGTTCGGCGTGAACATGCTCAACGCCTCGATCATGCTCGCCTTCATGGCCGTGCCGACCATCACCTCCATCGCCGAGGACGCCATCCACTCGGTGCCGGCCGAAGTCCGCGAGGGGTCCCTGGCCCTGGGCGCGACCCGGTTCGAGACCATCTGGCGCGTGGTCCTGCCCGCGTCCCTGTCCGGGCTGTCCACGGCGGTCATCCTGGGCATGTCCCGGTCCATCGGCGAGACCATGGTCGTGCTCATGGTCGCGGGCGGCGCGGCGCGCATCCCGACCTCCATCTTCGACCCGGTCCGGCCCATGCCCGCCTCCATCGCCGCCGAGATGGGCGAGACCAGCTTCGGCCTGGAACGGCACTACTTCGCCCTGTTCGCCATCGCCATGGTCCTCTTCATCATCACCTTTCTCTTCAACCTCCTGGCCGACCACATCGCCCACAAGTACAAGCAGGTCGGCTCGGCCAGCCTCTAGGAAAAGGACATGTCTGAAATGGTAAGCACCGAAATGACCATGAACGGATCGAACATTCCGGATACTCCGGGCATGCGCTTCAAGCGCAAGGCGACCCAGGAGATCTGGTTCACCCTGTTCCGCATCGCCGTGGCCATCAACGCCCTGGCCCTGTTCATCATCGTCGGCTACATGGTCTACTACGGCCTCCCGGCCATCAGCTGGGACTTCCTGACCTCCCAGCCCACCGAGGGCGGCCTGGCGGGCGGCATCTTCCCGTGCATCGTGGGCACCTTCTATCTTTCCCTGGGCTCCATGGCCCTGGCCCTGCCTCTGGGCGTGGCCTCGGCCATCTACCTGCACGAGTACGCCACCCCCGGCCCGTTCATGCGCGTGGTCAGGCTGTGCATCAACAACCTGGCGGGCGTCCCGTCCGTGGTCTTCGGCCTGTTCGGCATGGCCTTTTTCGTGGCCGGGCGCGACCTGGGCGGCATGGGCATGGGCGTGTCCATCGCCTCGGGCTGCATGACCCTGGCCGTGCTCATCCTGCCGGTCATCATCGGCACCTCGGAAGAGGCGCTCCGGAGCGTGCCGGACACCTACCGCGAGGCCTCCCTCGGCCTGGGGGCCACCAAGTGGCAGACCATCTTCAAGGTGGTCATGCCCTCGGCCATGCCCGGCGTGCTGACCGGCTCCATCCTGTCCATCTCCCGCGCGGCGGGCGAGACCGCCGCGATCATGTTCACGGCCGCGGCCAGCTACAACCCGACCCTGCCGAAGTCCATCTTCGACGAGGTCATGGCCCTGCCGTACCAGATCTACTCCCTGTCCGTCTCCTCCACCAACCCCGAGGCCACCCTGCCGCTCCAGTACGGCACCTCGCTCGTGCTGGTGGCCCTGGTGCTGGGCATGAACCTGATCGCCATCATGCTCCGCTCCCACCTGCGCAAGAAGCTGACCTAGCGAGCACAAAGACTCACAAGAAAGCCCCCGCACCGAATCTCGATGCGGGGGCTTTTTCATGAAGCGCTTTCCCCTGCGAAGCCCAAATACCGCGCCGCAGGCGCCAAAGAGGGATGCAAGGGTGCGAACCCTTGCCCGCCGGAGGCGAAGTCCTCCGACAACCGCCGCGCAGCGGCTTTCAAAACCTGATTTTCATAAAAGACGAAATGAACGCCTACAAACCCGCATACAGCCGGGCGTAGTCGCCGACCATGCGCTCCACGGAAAATTTGCGGCGGCCGGACAGGAAGGCCTCCTGGCCCATCTGGCGGACCAGGGAGCGGCTGGACAGGACGGACAGGGCGGTGTCCACGAACCGGTCGCGGTCGCCGGAGGGCACGAGCATGCCGGTCATGCGGTCCACGATCTGTTCGGGTATGCCGCCCACGCCGTAGGCGATCACGGGCAGTCCGGCGGCCATGGCTTCCAGGACCAGCAGGGAGTGGTTGTCCGCGCGGGTGGGATAGAGCAGGGCGTCGGACGCGGCCATGAGCAGGGCGAGCTTGTCGCGGTCCACGTAGGGCCACAGGATGAAGTCGTCGCGCCGCTCCTCGCGGTCTCCGCCCACGGCGAAGCAGACCAGGTCGGGCAGGCCCCGCTTCAAGCGCTCCCAGAGTTCCAGCCAGGTGTCGCCGGACTTGTAGGCCGCGTTCATGCCGCCGTGGGCCGCGAACAGGGCCACGTGCGCCGCCGGGTGGATGCCCAGCATCTTGCGGGCCTCGGCCTTGGCGCGCAGGTCGGCGGGCCAGGGGATGCCGTTGGGGATGACCCGGACCGGCCGGAGCAGATGGGTCTTGGCCAGCCGGGCCAGCCAGCGCGACGGGGCGGCCAGGACAGGATCGAGCCGCTGAATCTCGGCCAGCTTGCGCTTGCGCAGCCCGTCGGCGTCCGGGAAGTTGCGCGGACAGGGGGCGGCGCACCCGTCCTCGGCGATGGGGCAGTCCAGGGGATAGGGGCAGCCGCCGGTGAACAGCTCGCAGTCGTGCAGGGTGATGACCACTTTCGCGTCCGTGGGGATGGAGCCGAGCAGGGCGGGCCAGTTGCCCGTGCAGTGCACGTGGGCGATGGCCCCCCGAGTCAGGCGCGCACCGAATTCCTCGGGCGGGATGGCCGCCGCGTCCGCCTTCTCGGCCAGCTCGAAGGACAGGCTGGAATCCACCTCGTACCGGGCCAGCCCCTCGAGCAGCAGCCGGGCGACCCGAGTCGCCCCGCCGCTCGCCTCCAGGCCGGTATGGTGGTGAACCGGAGGCAGGGTCATGGCCTAGAAATCCACCTTGCCCATGTCCAGAACCATGTCCACCAGGTCCGGGTCGTGGGGGTCGGGCGCGATCTCGAAGCCGAACTTCCGGGACAGTCCCTGCATGGCCTTGTTCTCGAGCATGGTCTGGCCGGTGAGCAGCCTGGTGCCGCGCTCCTTGGTGTACTGGATGCCCTTGTGGAAGAGCATGGAGCCCAGCCCCTCGCCCTTCATGTCCGAACGGACCACGATGGCGAACTCGGCCTCGGAGTTGTCCGGCTTGGTGTTGGTGCGCATGACGCCGAGCGTCTCGGGCTCGCCGCGCTCGGTCAGGGCCGTGGCGATGAAGGCCATCTCGCGGTCGTAGTCGATCTGGGTGAAGCGGGCGATGTCCTTGTGGTCGAAGTCGCGCTGGACCACGCCGAAGAAGCGCAGGCGCAGGTCCTCGTCGCTCAGGCTGGCCAGGAAGTCGCGGTGGGTGTCCTCGTCCTCGGGCCGGATAGGCCGCAGGGTGACCTGCCGTCCGCTCTTGAGGGTGACGCATTCCTCCAGCTCGCGGGGATAGGGCCGGATGGCCAGCCGGGACTCGCCCTCGCCCTCGAACGGCGCGATCTCGATCTTGGCGTCCAGGGCGAGCACGCCCTCGGAATCGGCGTAGAGCGGGTTGATGTCGATGGCCGTGATCTGGGGCACGTCCACGATGAGCTGGGATATCTGGATGATGGTCAGGCAGATGTCGTCGATGTCCGCCGGGAGGTGGGACGGGGTGCCCTTGAGCAGGGTGCTGATGCGCGTGCGCGAGACCAGCTCCCGAGCCAGGGACATGGACAGGGGCGGCAGGGTCAGGGCCTGGTCCTGGATCATCTCGCGGGCCATGCCGCCGTGGCCGAACTGGAGCACCGGGCCGAAGATCTCGTCCAGGTGGGCCGACACGGACAGCTCGTGCGCGCCGGGCCTGCGCCCCATCCTCTGGACCGTGAAGCCCTCGATGTAGGCGTCGGGCCGCTCGCGGGTGCAGCGGGCCAGAATGGAGGCCGCGCCTTCCCAGACGCGCTCGGGCGTCTCCAGGTCCAGGAGCACGCCGCCCACGTCGTAGGGCTGGGGAATCTGCGGGCTGCGCAGCTTCAGGGCCACGGGATAGCCGAGTTCGTCGGCCGCGATGACCGCCTCCTTGGCGGACACGGCGATGCGCGTCTCGACCACCGGGATGCCGTAGGCGGCCAGGATGTCCTTGGCCTCGGGCTCGGTCAGGGACTCGCGCCCGCTCTCCAGGGCCCGGCGGACGATCTTGCGCGCCCCGGCGGTGTCCGGGAAAAAGTCCGTGGGCAGGGAGTCCGGGGTCTCGATGAGCATCTCCTGGTTGTGCAGGTACTCGGCCATGTACAGGAAGGCCTGGACCGCCTGGGAAGGGGTCTCGTAGGTCGGGATGCCCGCGTTGCGGAAGACCTCGCGGGCCTGCCCGGCCTGGCCCGAGCCGAGCCAGGCGGTCAGGACCATGCGCCGGACCCGTTTCAGGGAATCGCGGATGGCCTCGGCCACCTCCACGTCGGGCTGGGCTGTCCAGGGCACGTGCATGGCCAGGATGCCGTTGGAATTCTTGTCCTTGATGAGCAGCTTGAGGACCTCGGAATAGGCCTTGCCGTCTGCGTTGAACGGGATGTCCACGGGGTTGGCCCTGGACCAGTTGCTCGCGCCGAGCACCGCGTCGATGCCCTTGACGGTCTCGTCGGACAGGGGGGCCATCTCGCCGCCGCCCACCAGCAGCCGGTCGGCCGCCAAAATGCCCGCGCTGGTCCCGTTGGTCAGGATGGCCAGCTTGCGGCCGAAGACCTGGCGCGGCGCGGACAGGGTCTGGGCCGCGTCGAACAGCCCGTCGATGTCCTCGACCCGGAGCATGCCCGCACGGCGGAAGGCCACGTCGTAAATCTCGTCGGAGCAGCAGCGCTGCCCGGTCTCGCGCATCTTGAGCTCCGCGAACACGGCGTCCAGGGCCTGGCCCGGCCGGATGACCAGCACCGGCTTGTTGCGCGAGGCGGCCCGGGCCGCGGACATGAACTCGCGGGCGTCGCGGATGGACTCCACGTAGAGCATGATGGACCGGGTCAGCGGGTCCGAGCCGAGGTAGTCGAGGATGTCCGCGAAGGTCACGTCGATGCGGCTGCCCAGGGCGACCATGTGCGAGAAGCCCACGCCCTTGTCGATGGCCCAGTCCAGGACCGTGACGAACAGGGAGTCGGACTGGGAGATGAAGGCCACCTTGCCCGGCTCCACCCTGGCGTGGGCCAGGGAGGCGTTCAGGTTCATGGACGGGACCATCAGCCCCAGGGATTTGGGGCCGAGAATGCGGATTTCTGGCGGCTGGGCGA
This sequence comes from Pseudodesulfovibrio karagichevae, assembly GCF_041414475.1. Lineage (NCBI taxonomy): Bacteria > Pseudomonadati > Thermodesulfobacteriota > Desulfovibrionia > Desulfovibrionales > Desulfovibrionaceae > Pseudodesulfovibrio > Pseudodesulfovibrio karagichevae. Next base: position 3,932 of record NZ_JBGLYH010000036.1, on the reverse strand, counting down.
TGGACAGGATGGTCGACTTGATGTCCTGGCTCTCGTCGTAGGACATGGACGCGAACCCCGCGCCCATGAGCACGGCCGCGCGCGTTCCCCGCTCCCTCAGGGAGTGGATGACCTCCGGGACCTCGTCCAGGGGCGAGCAGACCACGGCCAGGTCCGGGGTCTTGGGCAGGTGCTTGACCGAGGGATGGGTGAGCACCCCCGCTATGGCCTCGGCCTGGGACGAAACCGGCATGACCGGCCCCAGGAACCCGCCGGCCATGATGTTGCGCATGACGATATTGCCCGCGTTGCGAGGGTCGTTGGTGGCGCCGATGACCGCCACGGACTTGGGCTTGAAGAGGTATTCGAGATTGGTGACGCTCATGTGGCTCCTTGGCGTGTCGCGACAGGACGGTTCAGCCGGAGGATAGCGTCTTTTGCCGCCATGAGGCAACCGCAGAATGGGCTTGCAAGGCATCAGGCCTGGTGGCTCGCCAAAACGCCCGTTCCCAAGTTTATATAAAGATGTATTCATAAATCTAAAGTTTTCTATCCGCCGTCCGATAAGCTGACCAGGGGAAGGTTCATGGCCGCTACAAAGGGGTGCGCATCATGACGGTTGAATCACTGCTGCAACAGACCGGAACGTTCGTGGGGACGCTGACCATCAAGCCGACGGCCACGGACAAGACCATGGCCGAGGCCGCCCGTGAGGCGCGCATTCCCGAGCAGGGCGACACCGTGAAGATATCCGAGGAGGCGCGGGCCCTGTCCGCCGGAGAAGAGTCCGGCGACGCGGGAAAGACCGGCGATTCCAAGGTGAGCATATCCGCCGAACAGTCTCAGAAAGAGAAGAAAGAAAGCGAGATCGACCAGATCATCCGTATGCTCAAGGAGCAGATCAAGCGCACCCAGAAGGAGATCAAGGAACTGGAGAAGTCGGATATGCCGGAAAAGCTCAAGCGGACCCTGATCCAGGACAAGCAGGTCATGCTCTTGGAGCTGAACAAGCAGTTGAGCGAGGCCCTGGAAAAGAAGATGAAGAACATCGGCAGCTCCGTGGGCGGCGGCACCCGGGCCGAAGGCGCCGGCAATTCCGCCGCGTCCTTCTGACCGCAGACGACGGTTTTCCGCCACGGGGGGGGGCCTCCCGCCCGCCGTGGCAGCCGCTGTTCGGGCCGGCTCGATATAGATTCGTCGACAGGCATAAAATTTTCTTTATTTCGTCCGAGATGCCCGTTGAGGGGATGCCCATGCCAGCAACAAAGGAGTGCGAACCATGGCTATCGAATCATTGATGCAGCAGGCCGGAACGTTCGTGGGGACGCTGACCGTTAAACCCGCGGCCACGGACAGGACCGGGAACGAAACCGCGCAGGCGGTACGCGTTCCCGAGCAGGGCGACACCGTGATCATCTCCGAGGAGGGCCGCGCCCTGGCCGCCATGGAGAAACCCGGCGAATCCAAGGAGTCCGACCAGGAAAAGGACATGGACCAGACCATCCAACTCCTCAAGGACCGCATCCAGAAGCTCGAAGAGGAGATCAAGGCCCTGAAGGACGGCGACCTCCCCGAGGACCACAAGCAGACGCAGCTTCAACAGAAGGAAACCATGCTCATGGACCTGCGCGACCAGCTGCTCAAGGCCGAACAGACCAAGCTCAAGGTCACCGGCATGGCCGATGGCGGCGGCACCCGCGCCAACGGCTTCGGCAAGACCGCCGAGACCTTCTGATCCCGGCCGGGAGCGGCGCGGCGACCGCACCGCCTCCGGCACGCCGACCCGGACCTCCCCGGCCCCTGTCCGGGCCCCGCCATTCCCCGCCGATTCCGGGCGGAGAATATACCCCTTGACGCCCTTTTTCCCGGTCGTATATTGTAAATATACGCCAGGAGGCCCCACTGCGGGCGTATGCGGACCAGGGAAGGCCCGCCCGGCGGGGAGAAAATCCCATGTCCATGGGAGCTACCGACTTCATCGTGGCTGGTCCTCCGGGCCAGATCACCGCAGGCCCGGCAGGCTCGTTCCAGGCGAACCCGCCCGGTCAGATATCCATTGGCCAGCCCGGCCACGTCCCCATTGACGCCACCCCCGCGCACGTGCCCATCGACACGTCCATGGCCCGGATACCCTACTCGGCGGCCACCAGCGGCGGGCTCGCCTCGGCCTTTGCCGGCGCGGCTTCAGGAGGCGGGGGGCTGACCGCGGGCATGTCCTCCGCGCACATCGGCGGCGGAGGCGGAGGCGGCGGCGTGGGCAGCGCCACGGGCGGCGGCAGCACCGGCCGGACCGGCAGCGACAACGCCATCGGCCAGGGCACCTCGGGCGGGTTCTCGGTCTCGGGCGGGGCCAACGTGCCCATCTCCACTGAAGCGGGCAAGCCGAACATCTCCCCGGCCACGGGCGGCGGCTCCGTGCAATCCGGCGGCGGCAGCGGCCCGAGCCAGGGCACGTCCGGCGGGTTCGCGGTCTCGGGCGGGGCCAACGTGCCCATCTCCACCGAAGGCGGCCGCACCAACGCAGCCCCGGCCACGGGCGGCAACCCAAGCGGACCGGTGGGCGGCAACCCGATCGAGAACCCCGCCTCGCCCCCGACCAGAGCCACGGGCAGCGTGACCATCACTCCGGGCCTCGGCGTCCAGCCCATCTCCCCGGCGGGCAGCGTCCAGCTCACGCCCCAGATCGGCTTCTCCATGCCCACCCTGACCGGGTTCGTGCCCATCACCCCGGGCGGGACCATCATGGCCCACCGCATGACCAACCCCCACGGCACGTACTTCGGGCACACCCAGCACTGGCCCAACGACGTCTTCCACCATGAGCGCCGGTCCGCGTCCTATGAGCCGCCCCACGTGCCCATGGCTCCGTGGGTGCCGACCTCGGACGGGTACGCCGAGACCTTCTCCACGCCCAAGACCGAATTCGACCAGAACATGGGCCGGGGCGCGCCCATCGACATGAGCTCCCAATACTCCATGAACATCGACCAGACCCAGGACATCGAGCAGAACCGCCAGGTGATCCAGAACAAGACCGTGGACCAGGTCCTGGACCAGTCCATGATCCAGTCCATTGAGCGCAACGACCGGTCCCTGGCCCAGAACGAGTTCGACAATTCCACCCACCGCAACCTGGACCTGTCCACCAACCAGACCACCGAGAACACGGAAAAGGTCACCCAGAACTTCAACAACGACAACCAGTTCTCCAATGTGACCAACGTCACCAACGAACAGGACAACTCGCGCAGCTTCACCAACCAGGAAAACCACGAAACCACCCTGACCACCGAGAACACCGACGTGCGCAACGTGGACGCCAGCCAAAGCACCACCGAAAACCACGTCGTGGAACGGAACGAACAGGACAATTCCCGGACCGAGGTGGTCACCGAACTCAACTCCTCCCTGGCCTACAACGACACCCACGTGAACGAGATCGACAACTCGCGCCGCGAGGAAACCACCACGGCCTACAACTTCACCGACCAGGACAACTCCCACACCACCTACGTCAACGACAACGACACGACCTTCGACGAAACCCGCTCCGTAACCCTGGCCTTCCCCGAATCCCGAATCGTGGAGGCCGATAACTCCACCACGCTCAACCAGATCAACAACTTCGAAAACGTCGACCGCAGCACCTCGGAAATCAACAACATCGACGCCAGCCAGACCCACTTCACCACCACCGAACAACCCACCTACGTGTTCGACAACTCCTCCCGCTCCTTCCTCAACTTCGCCGCCCCCGAACGCACCGGCGGCGACATCGTGGTCGGCAACGCGTAGGAGGGATGCGCCTGACGACGAGGTAAGGGATGCCTCCGGCGGCCCCTTCGGGGAGACCAGGGCGCTGCCCTATCGCTGCTGTCGACGGCTCTAAGACCGAGCAAGCTCGGCCTAAGACCCGACGCGGCCCCGCTTAAGGCCGAGGGCCTTAAGAATCC
>NZ_JBGLYH010000035.1:0-43034 GCF_041414475.1 Pseudodesulfovibrio karagichevae | reverse complement strand
GGTCCGGGGGGAAGGGGAAAGGGAAAGCCCTTTTCAAAGGGTTTCCCTTTCCCCTTCCCCCCGGCCGCCGGAGGCATCCTCCTTCTCTTTCTCAATCGTTGGGTTCCTGGTAACGAAGGGGGGGTGAAGGACGCTTGTTGGACATATGACGCATCGGTGCCGGGGTTATTGCCGTGGCAGACCTATGTGTTGTCGTTCACGGCGGGAGTTTTTGCCGTGCGTTTCGCTGTGGCCGCCGGAGCGGCTGTGGCGCTGCTCCTCGTTGCCGAGCGCGTGCTGCGCGGCCGGGAGTGCCGGTTGCCGGTATTGGCCGTTCTGTTGTGCGCGGTTTTCGGGTTCGCCTATGCGACCCAGCGCACGCCCGCGTTTCCGGCCGAGGCGCCGGGCTGGATGGAGGCGCATCGGGCCGTGGTCCTGGAGGGCACGGTGGACCGGGCCGAGCCGCGTTCGGGGCATCGGCTGCGGGTGATTCTGGATAAGGTTTCGTGCGACGCGGGGCAGGGGCGCGAGCCGCTGCCCGGCAGGGTCGCCTGGTTCGTCCGCAATCCGGACTACGTGCCGTTGCCGGGCCAGCGGGTGCGGACCGTGTCCAGGGTGGTGCCGGTGCACGGCTTCGGCGATCCGGGGTTGTGGGACTACCAATGGTATTGGCAGCGGCAGGGCGTGTTCTGGCGCGCCTGGCCCGCGAGCCGGGAGAAGCCGGTCTGGGGCGAGCGGCCCGGCGTGTCGCTGGCCGGACTGCGCGGCCGTTTGCGGGAGCTGGTGGCCTGGCTTCTGCCGCCGACGCAGGGCGGGGCCATGGTCCTGGCCCTGACCACAGGCGACCGCTCCCGGCTGGACATGGCCACCATGGACGCCACCCGAAGCGCCGGACTGGCCCATACCCTGGCCCTGTCCGGCCTGCACGTGGGTTTCGTGGCCGCCATGGGCTGGGGGCTGGCCTACCTTGCCGGATGGCTGTGGCCGGGATTGCTGCTGCGCGTGCCCCGGCCCAAGCTGGCCGTGCTCATGGCAGCGCCCCTGGTCCTGGCCTATGCCTGGCTCGGGCAGCCGTCGGCCTCGCTCGTCCGGGCCTCGGTCATGTTCGGCTTCTGGGGCGTGCTCCTGCTCCAGGGGCGGGGCAGGGTGCTCTTGGACGGGCTGTTCTTCGCCCTGGCGGCCATCGTCTTCGTCTCCCCGCTGTCCGTGTTCGACCTGGGGTTGCAGATGTACATGGCCGCCGTGGCCGGGATCGGGCTGCTCTATCCATTTTTCCGGTTTCTTTTCGTCGCCCGGCGCAGGGGGGTGGCGAGGCTTCTGTCCCGGGCGGCGGGCGTGCTCGCGGTCAGCGTCTGCGCCACGGTGGCGATCATGCCGCTGGCCTCCTGGTATTTCGGCACGTTCAGCCCCAACCTGCTGCTCAACCTGGTCTGGCTGCCGGTCCTCGGGCTGGCGGTCATGCCGCTGGGGCTGCTCGGCATGCTCCTGGCCGTGTCCGGCTGGACCGCACCGGCGGGCGCGCTGCTGCTCGGCTGGGCGGCGTGGATCGCGGACGGGCTGCTCGGGCTGCTGGGCACGGTACAGGGGAGCGGGCTGACCCCGGTCTTCGCGGTGCTGCGGCCCCTGTGGTCCGAGATCCTCGGGTTCACGCTGCTCCTGGTCACGGCGGCGGTCTGTATCCGTTCGCGGCGCAGGGTCCCGGCCCTGCTGGCCGGGCTCGGGTTCGTCCTGTTGGTTGCGCCGCACGTATGGGTCATGGCCGAGGACAGCCGCGACCAGGTGAGCCTGGCCATGCTCGACGTGGGGCTGGGCCAGTCCCTGGTGGTCTCTCTGCCCGGCGGGCATCGCTGGCTGGTGGATACGGGCGGCGGGTCGATCACCTACGACCTGGGCGAGGCCGTGGTCGGGCCGTCCCTGGCCCTGGGGCGGCCGCCCCGGCTGGACGGCATCTTCCTGTCCCACCCGGACGTGGACCACAGCCACGGGCTGCCGTACCTCATGGAGCGGTTTCAGGTGGGGGCGCTGTATACCAACGGCATGCTTCCGGGCGGCCTGACGGGCGAACGCCTGGACCGGGCCCTGGCCCGAAGCGGCGTCGAGCCCGCGACCCTGGCCGCCGGGGATGCCGTGGTGCTGTCGTCCGGCGTGCGGTTCGCGGTTCTGCATCCGGTGGCGGGGGGCGTCGGTGGCAGGGCCAACGAACGCTCCCTGGTGCTGCGTCTGGAGCGGGACGGCCGGTCCCTGGCCCTGCTGCCGGGGGACATCGAGACCGGCGGCATCCGGGCCATGCTCGACACCGGGGCGGACGTGGCGGCCGAGGTCCTGGTCCTGCCGCATCACGGCAGCCGCAGGAGTTTCGAGCCGGACTTCTACGCGAGTGTCCATCCCTGGGCGGTGCTGTGCTCGAACGGTTTCATGAACCGCTATGGGTTCCCGGACCCCGGCGTGGTTGCGGCGGCTTCGGCGGCCGGAGGCTGGGCGTACACCACGGGGCGCCACGGACGCGTGGTCTGCGCCTGGGACGGGCCCGGCGGCGCGCTCAAGGTCCGGCCCATGGCGGGCACTTGCCAGGAATTCTCGTCTGATATAGAAGTCCATATAGAGGGCGTGCCGGGGCCCGGCATCGAATAAACAGAGGCGGGACGCCCCGGAGCGCCGCTGGAGCAGGCGGATCAAGGCATGAACAACGACGTCAGACAGACTTTGCTCGAGGCCGTGGAGCGGATGCCCGCGTTCCCCAAGAGCGTGCATCTGGTCCTGGAGCTGTCCGGGGACATCAACTGCTCCCAGAAGGACCTGGTGGAGGTCATCAAGAAGGACCCGGTCTTCACCCTCAAGATCCTCCGCCTGGTCAATTCCCCCTATTTCGGCTTGACCCGCGAAATCACCTCCATCAACCACGCCAGCGTCTATCTCGGCCTGAACACCCTCAAGAACGTGGCCCTCGGGCTGGCGGCGGTGGGGGCCATCCCCCGGTCCGCCTCGGACCGCCTGGACATGGGGGCGTTCTGGCTCCATTCCCTGGCCGTGGCCGCCTGCGCGTCCATGCTCGGCCGCAAGCTCGGGGTCTCCCGCGACGACGTGGCCAACTATTTCGCTGCCGGGTTGCTGCACGACATCGGCAAGGTGGTCTTCGCCCTGTACATGCCCGACCGGTTCGAGGCCGTTACCCGCATGGCCGCCGAGCCCGGGGCGGCCATGTACCTCTGCGAACGGGAGATCATCGGGGCCACCCACGCGGACATCGGCGGGCTGCTGGCCGAGAAATGGCACCTGCCCGGCGAGTTGAAGGATGCCATCGCCTCCCATCATTCCATGGGCGAGGGCGGGGAGTACATGCTCAGCGACTGCCTGTTCACCGCCAACCAGATCAGCAAGAAGCTGTCCTTCGGCTCGGCGGGGGACTTCGACGTGGAGCCGCTGCCGGCGGGCGTCGTCAACCGGTTTGGCATGACCATGGACGAGCTCATCGCGGACATGCCCTCCCTGGGCGAAGAGGTCGAGAACGCGCGCATCTTCATCAAGCTCGGGGAGTCCCGCTGATGCGCGTCCGGTTTCGAGGCACGCGCGGGTCTCTGCCTGTTCCGGGCCCGCAGACCGTCAAGTACGGCGGCAACACCACGTGCATCGAGGTGCGCGCCGACGACGGCGGCCTGCTCATCCTCGACGCGGGCACCGGCATCCGGGAGCTGGGGCGCGAACTGGCGGCCGACGGTCCGGCCATCTGCGACATCTTCATCACCCACACCCATTGGGACCACATTTCCGGGCTGCCGTTCTTCCTCCCTCTGTTCGTACCCGGCAGCCGCGTGACCCTCCACGGCCCGGCCGACCCCCTGAACATGACCGGCATCGAGGCCGCCCTGGCCCGGCAGATGGAGTACCCGTTCTTCCCGGTGCGGACCGCCGAACTCGCCGCGGACATCCACTACCACACCCTGGTCGAGGGCGAGACCGTGGACCTGGGGTTCGCCCGGGTCACGCCCCTGCTCATGAACCACCCGGCCCCGAATTTCGGCTACCTGGTGTGTTGCGACGGTCGCACCCTGTTCTTCACCGGTGACCACGAGCCGTTCGGCAACATATATTTGCCGGGGGACGACGATTTCGAGGCCTACGCGGCCCTCGTGGAGGAGCGCAGGCGGGTCGTCCTGGACCTGCTGCGCGGCGTGGACCTGCTGATTGTCGACGCCCAGTACACGCCCGAGGAATACGAGCGGAAAAAGGGGTGGGGCCACGGCTCCATGGCCACGGCCCTGGAGCTGGGCCACAAAGCCGGGGCCGGGCTGACCGTGCTGACCCATCACGACGTGAACCGGACGGACGCGGACCTGGACGGTCTGGACGCCTGGCTGCGGGCCCGCTGGAAGGGCCGGGGCGTGCGTTTCGAACTGGCCCGGGAGGGCATGGAACTGCGACCGTGACCGGCCGTACTACCGGTCCGCTATCGGCCGAACTGTTGCGCTTTTCTTGAGAAAGTGACATTGAAACATATCTCCAATTCAAGACGATGAGACACAGAGGAGGGCGAAAGATGAAAGCGTTGATCGTGGATGACGATTTTTACAGCCGCAACATGATTCACGAGATATTGCGTCAGGTCGCCAAATGCGACATCGCCGTGAACGGCGAGGAGGCCATCGAGGCCTTCCGGCGGGGCCTGCTCGACGGGGAGCCCTACGACCTGATCTGCCTCGACCTGCTCATGCCCGAACTGGACGGCCAGCAGGCCCTGCGTGAAATCCGCAACCTGGAGCAGGAGAACGGCGTCAGCCCGTACAGCGAATCCAAGGTCATCGTCACCACCATGCTCGCGGACGAGAAGGAGACGCACGACGCCTTTTTTCTCGGCGGGGCCACCTCCTATCTGGTCAAGCCCATCGACGAGGAAAAGCTCATGGGCGAGATCAAGAGCCTCGGCCTCATCTGAACCGGTCAAAACCTGCAAATAAGAAGAGATAACAGCCGGGTGCCGTGCCTAAAGGCGGCACCCGGTTTCGCGTTCCGGAACGCATTTGAAGTTGGAGCCGTTTTCTAATATGTTAACACTCTTTGCTTGATACTTACTCCCTCCGCAACCAGGGGGGCTTTTATACAGGATAGGAATCCATGAGCCAAACACTTGGTGTTAAATTCAATGACTACGGGCAGGTATATTACTTCGGCTCCGGCCCGTTCGTAGTCCGCGAAGGCCAGCACGTCATCGTCAAGACGGACCAGGGCATGGGGCTGGGCAAGGTCATCCTCGTCCGCCAGGCCCCCAAGGAAATGGACGACGAGGACCCCGAGGGGCACAAGGCCATCTACCGCCTGGCCAATGAAAAGGACATGGAGGCCGTGGCCGAGAACGAGGCCCTGTCCAAGGACGCCTTCAAGTTCTGCCGCGCCTGCATCACCACCCACAAGCTGGGCATGAAGCTGGTGGACGTGGAGGTCTTCTTCGACCGCTCCAAGATGGTCTTCTACTTCACTGCGCCCGGCCGCATCGATTTTCGCGAGCTGATCAAGGACCTGGTCAAGGAGTACCGCACCCGCATAGAGCTGCGGCAGATCGGCGTGCGCCACGAGACCCAGATGCTCGGGGCCATCGGCAACTGCGGCCAGATGTGCTGCTGCCGCCGGTTCATGCGCAAGTTCGTGCCCGTGACCATCAAGATGGCCAAGGAGCAGAATCTGTTCCTCAATCCCACCAAGATATCGGGTATTTGCGGTCGTCTGCTCTGTTGCCTGAGCTTCGAGCAGCAGGGCTATGAGGAGTTCCACCGCATGTGCCCGCGCGTGGGCAAGAAGTACCAGACCTCGCTCGGCCAGATGAAGGTGCTGCGCTCCAATTTCTTCAAGAAATCCCTTTCATTGCTTGACGAGAACTTCGAAGAGCAGGAAGTTTCCATTGACGAATGGAATGAAATAGTTAACAAGCCGCCGAGCGACGAGGCCAAGGCGGAAGCCAAGGCCCGGGCGGCCGCTCCCCAGGCCCGCAGGGGCGGACGGCGTCCCATGCGGCCCGACAGCCTCGGCCCGCAGCCGGGTGAGCCCGATCTGTCGGAACTCGAAGATCCGCCCAGCCCCGGGGAGGCACGCCCCGTCCGGGACGACCGCAAGCGCCGTCCCCGAAAGGATGTTCCGCGCAAGGCGGAAGGTCCGGACGCGAGCCCCGAGCAGACGGCATCCGCCCCCGAAGGCGATGATGCCGACAAGTCCAAGCGCGGCCGCAGGCCCAGAAGGCGCAGGCGCAGGCCTACCAAGAAGTAACGCCCGTCCGGGCGGCCGCTTTCGCCACGACAAGGAGAATTCGATTTGCAACGCTTTTACATCACCACGCCCATTTACTACGTGAACGCCAAGCCCCACCTGGGCCATGCGTACACCACCACGGTGGCCGATTCCCTGAATCGCTTCCACCGGCTCATGGGCGAGGAGACCTACTTTCTGACCGGCACCGACGAACACGGCGACAAGATCGTCCAGGCCGCGGAAAGCAACGGCCAGACCCCCCAGGAGTATGTTGACGTCATCAGCAAGCTCTTCAAGGATCTCTGGCCGAACATGAACATCTCCAACAACGACTTCATCCGGACCACCGAGCCCCGGCACAAGGAAGTCGTCCAGCAGATCCTGCAGAAGGTCTACGACGCCGGAGACATCTACTTCGGCGAGTACGGCGGGCACTACTGCTTCGGCTGCGAGCGGTTCTACACCGAGAAGGAACTGGTCAACGGGCTGTGCCCGGACCACCAGACCAAGCCCGAGTACATCGCGGAGAAGAACTACTTCTTCAAGATGTCCAAATACCGCGACTGGCTTCTGGACCATATCAACAAGAACCCCGATTTCATCCGTCCCGAGCGCTACAGAAACGAGGTCGTCTCCCTGCTCGAATCCGGCGAACTCGAGGATCTGTGCATCTCCCGGCCCAAGTCCCGCCTGACCTGGGGCATCGAGCTGCCGTTCGACAAGGACTACGTCACCTACGTCTGGTTCGACGCGCTGATCAACTACGTGGCCGCCCTGGGCTGGCCCGACGGCGAGAAATTCAAGAAATTCTGGCCCGTGGCCAACCACTTGGTGGCCAAGGACATCCTCAAGCCCCACGCCATCTTTTGGCCGACCATGCTCAAGGCCGCCGGCATCGAGCCGTACCAGCATCTCAACGTGCATGGTTACTGGCTGGTGGAGGACACCAAGATGTCCAAGTCCATCGGCAACGTGGTCGAGCCCCTGGCCATGAAGGACGCCTACGGCCTGGACGCCTTCCGCTACTTCCTGCTGCGCGAGATGTCCTTCGGCCAGGACTCCAGCTTTTCCGAAAAGGCCCTGGTCGGCCGCCTCAACGCGGACCTGGCCAACGATCTGGGCAACCTGTTCAACCGCACCCTGTCCATGACCCACAAGTACTTCGGCGGCCATATCCCCCGCCCCGACGTGGAGGACGTGGTCGACGCGGAGATCAAGAAGATCGGCCAGGACGCCATGCAGTCCTTCCAGGACTTCTTCAGCGACCTGAAATTCTCCCGCGCCCTGGAAGGGTTGTGGGAACTGGTGCGCGGCCTGAACAAATACATCGACGAAACCGCGCCCTGGGCCCTGTTCAAGGCCGGGAATACCGGCCGGCTGTCCACGGTCATCTACGTGCTCCTCGAAAACATGCGCAAGATCGCCGTGCACCTGTGGCCGGTCATGCCCGAGGCGTCCGAGAAGATGCTCGAGCAGCTCGGCATCCCCTTTGCCCCGGAAAAGGTCAACCTGCCCAAGGAACTGGACGTCTGGGGTCTGATCGAGTCCGACATCACCGTGGCCGAGACCTCCAATCTCTTCCCGCGCGTGGACCTGCCCGCCGAGGAAACCCCGGAAAAGCCCGCTCCGAAGGCCAAGAAGGCCGCCAAAAAGGAAAAGGCCGAAGAGCCCGTCTGTGAGATCGAGTTCGAGGACTTCCAGAAGCTCGACCTGCGCGTGGGCACGGTCAAGGAAGTGGAGAAACACCCCGACGCGGATAAGCTCCTGCTCGTCAAGGTCGATACCGGCGACAAGGACCTGCGCCAGGTGGTGGCGGGACTGGCCGATTTCTTCCAGCCCGACGATCTCGTCGGCAAACAGGTCGTCGTGGTCGCCAACCTCAAGCCCCGCAAGCTGCGCAAACAGCTCTCCCAGGGCATGGTCCTGGCCGTCAAGACCGACAAGGGCATGGAACTCCTCTCCCCCACCGGCGAAGTCCCTCCGGGCAGCAAAGTCAGCTAGCCGCTCGACGGGTGGCATATATCAAACGAAAGGGGGGCCGCATAGCGGCCCCCCTTTCGTTTGGAATGCCTCCGGCGGCCAGAGGGGAAACTTTTGGAAAAGTTTCCCCTCTGGACTCCCCTTCAAAACTTTTTGGCGCCGCTTCGCGGGAGCTGTGCGGGCTCGTTTCGGCGTGCTCTTTTTTTGTTTTGTGGGTTTCGATCAACTTGGGGGAAGCCGTTCGGCCTTTCTCGACCCGCCGCACGCGCGGATGCGCATACAAAAAGTTTGGGAAGGGAAAGGGGATGGGGCCGCCGGAGGCATGCCTTTTGGCAAAGTGTTTGCAATAATCGTTGTCAGGTGCGCCCGGAGTGTCAAAAAACGGGCGGATGGGATGCCGTATGCTATTGGAAATGAGAACAATTATGCCTGACAAGGCCGAGTGGGGGGAGAGTCCCTTTGCGCACGGTGTTGTCCGCTTTGACCGGAATTGGTGTCTGGACGAAGTGGAACGCGCGGTGCGCGAGCGGGGTTTGGCCGCCCTGGCCTTTGAGGACGCGGCCATGTTCGCGGACCACAACCGGGTCGTGGACATGTGCACGGACATGCGCGTGCGCGACCTGAACGTGGTGTGGAGCGCGCGCATGGACACGGTGCCCACGGACGGGCTGCTCAAGGCCATGCGGCTGGCCGGGTGTCAGCGGCTGGACATGCGGCTGGATCCGGACGAGGCCGTGGAAGGGCTGTTCTGGGCCCGGCGCTACGGGTTCGACGTGCGCATCCGCAACCTGGACGGCGCGTCCTATGCCGCCGAGCGGATCACCTACAGCGTGGCCGAGCGCGAGGCCATTGCCGGGCGGCTGCCCGGTCTGCATGCGGCCCAGTTCGACCTGGCCGTGGCTTATTACCGGGCCGGTCGGCTGCACGACGTCATGCTTCCGCTGGGCAAGGCCATGACCCTGCGCTTCCCCATGAACGAACTGTGTTTGAACCTGCTGGCCTGCCTGTCGGCCGCCAAGCACTATCCCGACCAGGCGGCCGGGCTCCTCGACCAGGCCGGATACGGCTGTCCGCACCCGGTGGTCTTCCGCAACCGCGAGCTGCTCCGGTCCTGGCTGGCGGGCGGCGGCGACCTGAAGGGCGTGCGCCTGCTTCTCGATCCCGAGCACTCGGCCTTTTCCTAGGCGCGTATATTTCGGATGAAGAAAGCCCCCGCGACGGTCGTCGCGGGGGCTTTCTCGTCAGGCGTGGTTGCGCAGCTTGAGGTCCAGGGGGTGCGGGTTGAGGTAGTATTGGCCGCGCAGGTAGGGGACGTCGTATTTGCGCACGTAGTGGTTGAACAGGGTCACGGGCACGATGAGGGGTACGCGTTCGTTGCGGTAGTGCTCGATGAGCTCCAGGCATTCCTTTTTTTCGTCCGGGGCGAGCAGTTTCTTGAAATAGCCGAGGATGTGCATGAGTACGTCCACGTTCTTGCGCACCGTGGATTTCATGGCCATGGCCTGGGCCAGCCGTTCGTGGTAGCGGCGCAGCAGTTCTTCCATGGGCAGCCGTTTGCCTTCGGCCACCAGCTTGCCCATCTCCCGGTAGCCGGTCACGTCGTGGGCCCGGACGAGCATCTTGTTGCGGGTGTGGAATTCGATCAGTCCCTGCATGGTCGGCCCGCTGTCCAGGAAACGGTGCCAGCGGTGTTCGGTGAAGATGCGCTCGATGAAGTTGGCCCGCAGCCCCACGTCGTGCAGGCGTCCGTCGTCCTCCACCGGGAGCAGGGGGAATCGTTCCATGACCATGGCCGCGAACAGCCCCACGCCAGCGTAGCTTACGGCCTGGCCGCCGGATTCGGCGTAGACCTTGACCCGGCCCATGCCGCTGGACGGGGATTTGGCCTTGAAAATGAACCCGCACAGCCGGGCCTTTTCCAGTTCGGGCAGGAACGACCCGGCCCAGCCGCGCATGGCGTCGGTCCAGTCCGTGCCGGTCTGCCGCCCCTTGAGCCGGTTGTCCTCCGGGGTGCCCACCAGGCGCACGGCCTCGCGGGGCACGCCCATGCCGCAGCCGACCTCCGGGCAGACGGGCACAAACTCCAGGTGGTCGGCCAGGACGCCGGTGAGGTGTTCGGCCTTGGCGGCGGTGCCGTCGTAGCGGACCTTTTGTCCGGCCAGGCAGGCGCTGATGCCGATGCGGATGCGTTCCTCGGCGCGATCAGACATGGTTGAGCAGCTTGAGTTCGTCGGGTTCGGGATTGAGATAGTATTGTTGGGTCAGGTACGGCGCGCGGTACTTGCGGGCGTAGTGGTTGAGCAGGGTGACGGGCACGAGCAGGGGGACCTTGCCCTTGGCGTAGGCCGTGATCGCGGCGTGCAGCTCGCGCTTGTCCTCTGCGTCCAAGTCCTTCTTGAAGTAGCCCGCCGCGTGGGTCAGCACATCGCGGTTCTTGCTCGGCGTGGCCTTGAGGGTCAGGGCCTTGAAGAGCAGCGTTCCGTACCGGTCGAAGATCGCCTCGGCGTTGTGCATGGTGCTTTCGCCGAGCAGGCGGCCGAGCTCCCGGTAGCCGCCCAGGTCGTGGGCGCGGATGAGCATTTTGTGCCGGGTGTGGAAGTCCACCAGGTTGCCGATGGACGTCCCCTTGGCGGTGAGGGCGCGCCAGCGGTGCAGGACAAAGACCCGGCGGATGAAATTCTCGCGCTGGACCGAGTTCTGGAGCCCTTCGGAGGAGACCACGGGCAGCAGGGGGTCGTGCTCCTGGAGCAGGCGGGTGAAGAAGCCAGGGCCCAGTCGCGGCGGCGTGCCCTGGGTGGAGTATATGCTGGATTTGTTCACCGCGCAGGACGGGGAGTGCACGCGCAGGACGAATCCGCAGATGCCCTCCTTGTCCAGTCCCTTGAACACGCGCTTGGCCCAGTTGGTCATCTTGGCGGTCAGGTCCTTGCCGGACTCGTAGGCGATGAGCCGGATTTCGCCCGCGCAGTCCACCTGCCTGAGCGGTTCGCGCGGGATGCCCATGCCGCAGGCGATCTCCGGGCAGATGGGCACGAATTCCACATGCTTGGCCAGTGTTTCGGTCAGGTAGGCGCTGCGGCGGTGGGTGCGGTCGAAGCGGACCCTTTCCCCGGTCACGCAGGCGCTGACGCCAATCTTGATGCTGTCGGACATTGCCCCTCCCGAGGTTCTTCCTTCCAAGTTAGCACCGGGCGGCAACGCGAAACAAGCTAAAATCGCGCGGCGGCCGCCTGGCATGCGAAAGGCCGCCCCAAGGGGCGGCCTTTGAGAAAAATTCGGAGGGGGAGGGAACTAGGAAGCCCGGGCCCGCGGACCGGGGCAGCAGGAGCAGCGGGGGCCTTCGTCCGACTCGTCGGGCACGGCCAGGATCTTTCCGGCCAGGCCGCAGCACAGGACCACGTCCGAGCCGCGCACGCGTACCCGGCATCCCTTGGGGCCGCCGCTCAGCACCTGAACCGGGCAGCCGGGCGTCATGCCCATGGCGAGCATGCGCGCGCGGGCCTGGCGGCCTCCGTCTATACCGGCTATTCGAACTATGGACCCTGTCGGAAACTCGGTCAAAGGCTTTTGCATCGCTGGACTTTCCCTCAAAGCTATCGTTGAGGTTGAGAGTAAGTATCAACTTCTTTCCTGTCAACGGGAAACTGCGATCTTTCGGCTCCCTCTTGGCAACCGGTTCAGGATACTTATGTTCCGGGGACGCGGCGGTTTCCCTCCTGAGGGAGCGCTCCCGAAAGCCGGGAGTCTCGGTACATAACCGTTGCGTTTCGGGGGATAACCTTATAATAAAGATTGCTTGTCCGGCGGGCGGCGGCGGTGCCGAGCCGGGCGGGGGGATGTCGTCCGACCCCCTCCCTCGAATACCGCCGTAACTTCAACTACTTCGAGCAGAATGCCTAAACGCACAGATATCAAGAAGATCATGCTGATCGGGTCCGGCCCCATTGTCATCGGCCAGGCCTGCGAGTTCGACTACTCCGGTACCCAGGCCCTCAAGGCGCTCAAGGAGGAGGGGTACGAGGTGGTCCTGGTCAACTCCAACCCGGCCTCCATCATGACGGACCCGGAGTTGGCAGATGCCACCTACATCGAGCCCATAGAGCCCGAGACCGTAGCCCGAATCATCGAAAAAGAGCGTCCCGACGCTCTTTTGCCGACTTTGGGGGGGCAAACCGGGTTGAACACGGCCCTGGCCGTGGCCGACATGGGCGTACTCGACAAGTTCGGCGTGGAGCTCATCGGGGCCAACATCGACGTCATCAACAAGGCGGAATCCCGAGAGGAATTCCGCGCGGCCATGCGCAACATCGGTCTGGGCATGCCCGAGAGCGGCATCTGCCACAACATGGACGACGTGCGCGAATGGGGCGAGAAGATCCCGTTTCCGATCATCGTCCGGCCCGCCTACACCCTGGGCGGCTCCGGCGGCGGCGTGGCCTACAACATGGAAGAACTGGAACAGATCTGCTCCAACGGGTTGGCCCTGTCCATGAAGCACGAGATCATGCTCGAACGCTCCATCCTCGGCTGGAAGGAGTACGAGCTGGAGGTCATGCGGGACAAGAAGGACAACTGCGTGATCATCTGCTCCATCGAGAACCTCGATCCCATGGGCGTGCACACCGGCGACTCGGTCACCGTGGCCCCGGCCCAGACCCTGACCGACGACGAGTACCAGCGGCTGCGCGACGCCTCGCTGGCGGTCATGCGTGAGATCGGCGTGGAGACCGGCGGGTCCAACGTGCAGTTCGCGGTCAACCCCGAGGACGGCGAGCTGATCATCATCGAGATGAACCCGCGCGTGTCCCGGTCGTCCGCCCTCGCCTCCAAGGCCACCGGCTTCCCCATCGCGAAGATCGCGGCCAAGCTGGCCGTGGGCTACACCCTGGACGAGATTCCCAACGACATCACCCGCGAGACCATGGCCTCCTTCGAACCGGCCATCGACTACTGCGTGGTCAAGATACCCCGCTTCACCTTCGAGAAGTTCCCCGGCACCGAGGACTACCTGACCACGGCCATGAAGTCCGTGGGCGAGACCATGGCCATCGGCCGGACCTTCAAGGAGGCGTTGCAGAAGGGGCTGCGTTCGCTCGAGACCGGCCATCCCGGCCTGGGCGAGCAGTTCGACAACTGCGACATCGACCGCAACGAGGTCCTCAAGCTCCTGCGCCGTCCCAACTCCCAGCGGCTGTACGCCCTGCGCAACGCGCTCAACTGCGGCATGACCGAGGAGGAGGTCTTCGAGGCCACCAAGATCGACCCGTGGTTCCTGCGCCAGTTCAAGGACATCGTCGACATGGAGCACGCGCTCATCGACTTCGGCAAGCGCGAAGGCGTGACGGCCGAGGCCGAGGGCATGGCCGAGATGCTCCGCAAGGCCAAGGAGTACGGCTATTCCGACCCGCAGCTGGCGTCCATGTGGCGGACCAGCGAGGACGCGGTGCGGAGCCTGCGCAAGGAACTCGGCATCGAGCCGACCTACTACCTGGTCGACACCTGCGCCGCCGAGTTCGAGGCCTACACCCCGTACTATTATTCCACCTACGAGACCGGTCAGGAGAACGTCCGCGAGGAGCGCAAGAAGATCGTCATCCTCGGCGGCGGCCCCAACCGTATCGGCCAGGGCATCGAGTTCGACTACTGCTGCTGCCACTCCTCCTTCACTCTCAAGGAGATGGGCGTGGAGTCGATCATGGTCAACTCCAACCCGGAGACGGTCTCCACCGACTACGACACCTCGGACAAGCTCTACTTCGAGCCGCTGACCTTCGAGGACGTCATGAACATCATCGAGTTCGAGAAGCCGGACGGGGTCATCGTCCAGTTCGGCGGCCAGACCCCGCTCAACCTGGCCCTGCGGCTGATGAAGGCGGGCGTGCCGCTCATCGGCACCAGCCCGGACGCCATCGACCGCGCCGAGGACCGCGAGCGGTTCAAGCAGTTCCTGAACAAGCTGAACCTGAAGCAGCCGCCCAACGGCACGGCCATGTCCATGGTCGAGGCCCGCGAGATCGCCGAGAAGCTGACCTTCCCGCTGGTCCTGCGCCCGTCCTACGTGCTCGGCGGCCGGGGCATGGACATCGTCTACTCCATGGACGAGTTCGACCATTACTTCCGCCATTCGGCCCTGGTCTCCCCGGAGCACCCGACCCTGATCGACAAGTTCCTCGAATACGCCATCGAGGTGGACGTGGACGCCCTGGCCGACGGCGAGGACGTGTACATCGGCGGGGTCATGGAGCACATCGAGGAGGCGGGCATTCACTCGGGCGACTCCGCCTCGGTGCTGCCGCCGTACTCGCTCAGCTCCGAACTCATCCGCGAGATCGAACGCCAGACCGTGGCCATGGCCAAGGAGCTGGGCGTGGTCGGGCTGATGAACGTCCAGTTCGCCATCAAGGACAACGAGGTCTACATCATCGAGGTCAACCCGCGCGCCTCACGCACGGTGCCCTTCGTGTCCAAGGCCACGGGCGTGCCCCTGGCCAAGATGGCCACGAGGGTCATGCTCGGCGAAAAGCTCAAGGACCTGAAGCCTTGGGAACTGCGCAAGCGGGGCCATATATCCGTCAAGGAATCGGTCTTCCCGTTCAACCGCTTCCCCAACGTGGACGTGCTCCTCGGACCCGAGATGCGCTCCACCGGCGAGGTCATGGGCATCGACCCGAGCTTCGGCCTGGCCTACATGAAATCGCAGCTGGCGGCGGGCCAGAAGCTGCCGACCAGCGGCACGGTCTTCATGTCCGTCAACGACTGGGACAAGTCCAAGATCGTGCTGGTGGCCAAGGACTTCGAGGCCATGGGCTTCAAGGTGGCGGCCACGGGCGGCACGGCCGACTTCCTCATCGAGAAGGGCGTCAACGTGGAGCAGGTTCACAAGGTCCACGAGGGCCAGCGGCCCCACGTCGTCGACCACATCAAGAACGGCGCCTTCGACCTGGTCATCAACACCCCGTCGGGCAAGAAGACCGTGGGCGACGCCAAGATGATCCGCCAGAACGCGCTGCTGTACAACATCCCCTACACCACCACGGTGTCCGGGGCCCGCGCGGTGGTGCAGGCCATATGTGAACTCAGACAAACCGGGCTGCAAGTGAAGAGCCTGCAAGAATACTACGGCTAGAGAGAAGCCGGACACACGAGAGAGTCTTCATGAAAAAAGAGTATTGCGGTCTTTTCGGCATCTACGGCAACAAGGAGGCGGCGCGCATGACCTACTTCGGTCTGTACGCGCTGCAGCATCGCGGGCAGGAGTCCGCGGGCATCGTTACCTGGGATGGCGAGAAGATCCGCGAACAGAAGGGCATGGGCCTGGTGGCCGACGTGTTCAACGAACGCCATCTGGGCAAGGAGCTCAAGGGCTCCATCGCCATGGGCCACATCCGCTATTCCACCACGGGCGCGTCGCTCATCCGCAACGCCCAGCCGTTCCTGGTCCGCCACGGCGACCTGCGCCTGGCCGTGGCCCACAACGGCAACCTGGTCAACACCTACGAGCTGCGCAGCGAGCTGGAGCAGAACGGTTCCATCTTCCAGACCACCATGGACACCGAGGTCTTCGCCCATCTGATCATCAAGTACCTGCACGAGTCCGAGACCATCGAGGAGGCCGTGGGCAAGGCCTGCAACAAGGTGCGCGGCGCCTATTCCATGCTCATCCTGGCCAACGACAAGATGATCGCGGTCAAGGACCCCAATGGGTTCCGGCCCCTGGTGCTCGGCACCGTGGCGGGCAACTACGTCTTCGCCTCCGAGACCTGCGCCTTCGACCTGGTCGAGGCCGAGTACCTGCGCCCCCTGGAGCCCGGCGAGATGGTCGTCATCCACAAGAACAAGCTGACCTCCCACCGCTTCGCCGAGCCCATCCGGTGCAGCAAGTGCATCTTCGAGCTCATCTACTTCGCCCGCCCCGACTCGCACATCTTCGGCGACGTGGTCTACGAGCGGCGCAAGGCCATGGGCGCCATGCTGGCCAAGGAGGCCCCGGTGGACGCAGACCTGGTCATGCCGTTCCCGGATTCGGGGAACTATGCGGCCGTGGGCTACTCCCAGGAGTCCGGCCTGCCGCTGGAGCTGGCCATGATCCGCAACCACTACGTGGGCCGGACCTTCATCCAGCCCTCCCAGGACATGCGCGATTTCTCCACCAGGGTGAAGCTCAACCCCGTCAAGTCCATGATCACGGGCAAGCGTATCATCATCATCGAGGATTCCATCGTGCGCGGCACGACCATCCGCGCCCGCGTCAAGAAGCTGCGCGAACTGGGCGCACGGGAGATCCACCTGCGCGTCAGTTGCCCGCCCATCCGGTTCCCCTGCTTCTACGGCATCGACTTCTCCTCCAAGGGCGAGCTTATCGCGGCCAACCACAGTGAAGAGGATATCGCCCGCTTCATGGGGCTGGATTCCCTGCACTATCTGAGCATCAAGGGACTCGTGGACTCCGTGACGCAGGACGAGTGGTGCCTGGCGTGTTTCGACGGCAACTACCCGGTTCCCCTGACCGACCACATGGGCAAGGACTGCCTCGAGGCCACGCCCGGGATCATCAAGGAATTCTGCTAGGCTGCGAATCATCAACGCCCGGCGCCTCCGGAAGGGGGCGAGGTCGGGCCGGGGCGGCATGAGGCCGCCCGCCGGGGAGAGGACGCTTTTGCGTCCGCTCCGGTTCCTATTCGGGAGAATAACGCATGGCATGCACATCCGAGCGCAAGGACTGGCTGGCCCTGGCCCGCGAGGTCCTGGACATCGAGGTCCAGGGGCTCGAGGCCGTGCGCGACCAGCTGGACGGGCCGTTCATCGAGGCCCTGACCGCCATGGCCCGGTGCACGGGCCGCGTGGTCATCACCGGCCTGGGCAAGTCCGGGCTGGTGGGCCGCAAGATCGCGGCCACCCTGTCGTCCACGGGCACGCCGTCCTTCTTCCTCCATCCGGTGGAGGGGGCCCACGGCGACCTGGGCATGATCCGTGATGAGGACGTGGTCCTGGCCCTGTCCAATTCCGGCGCCACCGACGAGGTCAACGCCATCCTGCCCACGCTGAGGTCCCTGGGGGCCACGGTCATCGCCATGACCTCCAACCCGGCGTCGCCCATGGCCGTGCTCTCGGACATCCACATCCAGGTCCGCGTGCCGCGCGAGGCGTGCCCCATGGGGCTGGCCCCGACGTCCTCCACCACCGCGCAGCTGGCCGTGGGCGACGCCCTGGCCGTCTGCCTGATGGAGTGGAAGTCCTTCGGCAAGGACGATTTTAAGCGTTTTCACCCCGGCGGTTCGCTGGGGCAGCGGCTGGCCACCTGTGTGGACCAGCTCATGCACACCGACGGCCTGCCCGTGGTGCGGGAGGACGCCCCCCTGCGGGACGCCCTGGCCACCCTGAACGGCGGCGGGCTCGGCCTGGTGGCCGTGGTCGACCCGGCCACGCTGCTCAAGGGCGTGCTGACCGACGGCGATGTGCGCCGCCTGGTCTGCGCCGGGGAGCTCGACATGGACCGGCCCGTGCGCGAGGTCATGACCGTGTCGCCGAGAAGGGCCGCGGCCGGGGAGTCCTCGGCCCGCGTGCTCGACCTGATGGAGCGCAGCCAGATCACCGTCCTGCCCGTGGTCCGCGACGACGGGCGGCTGGCGGGCATGGTCCACCTGCACGACCTGCTCGGCAAGGGCGAGTTGACCTTTGCGGGCGGCAACGGCGGGGGAGCGGGTTGATGGCCCGGGCCCGGACCGAAGACGCGGACGTGTGCAGGCGGTGCTCCTTCCAGGGGCCGACCTGCTGCCGCATCGTCTCGGGCCAGGAGGAGTACTGCTTCCCCCTGTCCCAGATCGAGAAGGAGCGCATCCAGGAGCTGGTGCCGTACACCGGCGGCTTCGTGGTCTCGCGCAACTCCAAGGCGTTCATCGACTACGCCTGCCGCCTTTTCCCCGGCGAGGAGGAACTGGTCCGGCGGGTCTTCCCCGAAGGCAAGGAGCACTTCCGGCTGGCCGTGGACTCCATGGGCGCATGCCGTTTCCTCGGCCCGCTGGGTTGCGAGATCCCGCAGGAGGCGCGCCCCTATTACTGCCGCCTGTTCCCCTTTTGGATGGCCGGACGCACGGTCACGCATTTCGACACCCCCACCTGCCTCGCCCGGCGGGAAGGGGGCACACTTGTGCGGATTTTGGACATCCTTGACACCAACAAGGCGACCGTGAAGGATCTGTACGGCCGGTTGCGCCTGGTCTGGGGATTGCCCCCGTCCAAGGGCGCGCACCCGGTCACGAAAACCTTCTGATGGATAGAACATGAAGAAATTCTTGAAAATATTCGGCATATTCGTTCTTGTCTGCACCCTTTCCGGCATCGGCGGGGCCGTCTGGCTCTACCACTGGGCCTCCAGCGACCTGCCCGGCTTCAAGAACATCACGGACTACAAGCCGCCCCTGGTGACCACGGTGTACGCCAAGGACAACAAGGTGCTCGGCTATTTCTACAAGGAGAAGCGGTTCCTGGTCACCCTGGACCAGATGAGCCCCTGGATTCCCAAGGCGTTCCTGGCCGCCGAGGACGCCTCCTTCTACGAGCACGACGGCGTGGATCTGACCGCCATCGTCCGCGCCTTCAAGGCCAACCTCATGGCCGGGCGCACCAGGCAGGGCGGCTCGACCATCACCCAGCAGATCATCAAGCGCCTCCTGCTGACCTCCGAGCGCAGCTACAAGCGCAAGCTCAAGGAGGCCATCCTCGCCTTCCGTCTGGAGAACTACCTGACCAAGGAAGAGATCCTGACCATCTACCTGAACCACATCTTCCTGGGCGCGCACTCCTACGGCGTGGAGGCCGCGGCCCGGACCTATTTCGCCAAGCACGCCAAGGACCTGTCCATCGCCGAGGCGGCCATGCTCGCGGGCCTGCCCCAGGCCCCGTCGCGGTACAATCCCTACCAGAACTACCCGCAGGCTCGGCAGCGCCAGGAATACGTCCTCGGCCAGATGCGCAATCTCGGCTGGATCAACGAGGAGCAGTACCAGCAGGCGATGGTCGAGCCCATTGAGCTCAAGTCCATGGACGACCCGTCCTGGCAGGTGGGCGCGTACTATCTCGAAGAGGTCCGCCGCTGGCTCGTCGACCAGTACGGCGAGGACGAGGTCTACAACGGCGGCCTGACCGTGACCACCCCGTGCGATCTCAAGCACCAGGCGGCCGCGGAGAAGGCGTTGCGCCGGGGGCTCATCGACTCGGCCAAGCGGCGCGGCTGGAACGGCCCGGTGGGGCGGTTCACCCCGGCGGACGAGCCGATGATTCTCGAAGAGGGACCGCAGACCACCGAGCACATCCTGGAGAAGGACAACCTGATGAGGGCCTTCGTGACCAAGGTGTCCCAGGACAAGGCCCTGGTCCATTTCGGCAAGTACAAGGGGGAAATCCCCATCAAGGCCATGTGGTGGGTGCGTGAGCCCGACATCCGCAAGAGCCACGAGGACGTGCCCGACCCGACCGACGCCCGCAAGATATTGAAGAAGGGCGACGTGGTCTGGGTGACCGTGGACACGGCCCCGAAAAACGAGGACGGCACCTGGATTCTCGACCTGGAGCGCGAGCCCGAGGTGGAGGGCGCTCTGGTCTCCATCAAGCCCGACACCGGCGAGGTCGTCGCCCTGGTGGGCGGCTACTCCTTCGCCAAGAGCCAGTTCAACCGGGCCACCCAGGCCCGGCGTCAGCCCGGTTCGGCCTTCAAGCCCATCGTCTACTCGGCGGCCATCGACAACGGCTTCACCGCCGCCTCCATCGTGCTGGACGCGCCCATCGTCTACGCCAACGACGCCGAGGGCAAGCTGTGGCGGCCCGAGAACTTCGAAGGCACCTTCGACGGCCCGACCCTGCTGCGCACCGCCCTGGTCAAGTCCAAGAACCTGTGCACCATCCGCATCGCCCAGAAGATCGGCATCCGGACCATCATCGAGCGGGCCAAGGCCATGGGCCTGGACACCGACTTCCCGCACGACCTGTCCGTGGCGCTGGGCTCCGCCGTGGTCTCTCCCATGAACCTGTGCGAGGCCTACACCACCTTCCCGCGCGGCGGCTCCTATATCAAGCCGCGCACGGTCCTGTCCGTGAAGTCCGCCTGGGGCGACGAGCTGTACTCCTCCAAGCCCGAGGCCGTGGACGCCATCAGCCCGCAGACCGCCTACATCATGGCCACCCTCATGAAGCAGGTGGTCCAGAACGGCACCGGCTGGCGGGCCAAGGTCCTGGGCAGGCCCGTGGCGGGCAAGACCGGCACCTCGAACCTGGAGCAGGACGCCTGGTTCATGGGCTACGCCCCGTACCTGCTGACCGGCGTGTACGTCGGCTTCGACGAACTGACCCCCATGGGCAAGTGGGAGACCGGTTCGCGCGCGGCCTCGCCCATCTGGGTGGACTACCGCAAGCAGGTGGAGAACGATTATCCCTATGAGGACTTCACCCAGCCGCCGGGAATTGTTATGGTCAAGGTGGACGGCAACACGGGCAAGCTCGCCTCGCCGTCCTCGACCCAGGAGTTCTTCCTGCCGTTCAAGGTGGGTTCCGAACCCACGGAGGCGGCCCGCCCCTACGGCGGAAACGGGGAGGCTCCGGCCTCGGCCGACGACCTGTTCAAGCAAACCTTCTAGGTAGTTGGGGGCTTCATGGAACTGGATCTCTATCAGGTGGACGCGTTCGCGGACGAGGTTTTCACCGGCAACCCGGCGGCGGTGGTCCCGCTCTACGAGTGGCCGTCCGACGACCTGATGAAGCACATCGCCATGGAGAACAACCTGGCCGAGACCGCCTTCTTCGTGCGCAAGGGCGAGTACTTCGAGCTGCGCTGGTTCACCCCGGAGATCGAGATCGACCTGTGCGGCCACGCCACCCTGGCCAGCGCCCACGTCCTCTACCGCCACCTGGACTACACCGACCCGGTCGTGGTCTTCGAAACCAAGAGCGGGCGGCTCTTCGTGGATCGCGAGGGCGAGGGCTATTCCATGGACTTCCCGGCCTGGTCCTGCTCCAAGACCCAGGTCACCGAGCGGGTGGCCGCGGCCCTGGGCACACGGCCAGCCGAACTCTACATGGGCCGCCGCGACATGATGGCCGTGTTCGAGACCGAGGACCAGATCCGGGCGCTCAGGCCCGACTTCCGGCTGATCTCCGGCCTGGACGGGCTGTGCCTCATCTGCACCGCGCCCGGCATGGACCACGACTTCGTGTCCCGCGTCTTCGTGTCCGGCGATTCCGTCCCCGAGGACCCGGTCACGGGTTCGGCCCACTGCACCCTGGTCCCGTACTGGGCGGACCGTCTGGACAAGACGACCTTCCACGCCTACCAGGCATCCAGGCGCGGCGGCTCCATGCGCTGCGAATACCTCGGCGACCGCGTCAAGATAGCCGGTAACGCCGTGACCTACATGACCGGAACCATTCACCTCTAGGAGGCCGACATGCCGTTCATCAAAGTGGAGACCAACGTGTCCGTGTCCGACGAGACCGGCTGCCTCAAGGCCGTCTCCGCCCTGGCCGCCGACATCCTCGGCAAGCCGGAACCCTACGTCCTGGCCGTGTTCGAGCCGGGCAAGCATCTGCTCTTCGGCGGCACCGCCGATCCGGCGGCCTACGTCACCCTCGATTCCATCGGCCTGCCCGAAGAGCGCACCCCGGAGCTGTCCGCCGCCATCTGCGGCTTCCTGAACCGGGAGCTGGCCATCCCGGCCGATCGCGTCTACATCGCCTTCGGCAACATCGAGCGCCACCTTTTCGGCTGGGACGGCAAGACGTTTTAATCGTCCCCGCCCCCCCGTCGCATCCTCCCTCCGATCTTCCCGGGCCGTCTCCCCTGCGTGGGCGGCCTTTTTTAGCGGGCTTTTCTTTCCGCGGCCTTTTTCCCCCGCTATTCCAATGCGTTGCGCAGACGATTCGCGTCCGCCCATAGACCGTTTCGGCAAGGCGGAACTCCGTGCAATGGTCGCGCAAAATCGATATTGCATAACGTTGCGCAATTAATATTTTGGAATAATTGGATTATTATTGTGCACGCCTTTTGCACTCTCATGTCTTTTCGCAACGCGTTTATTCATGAGGGGGCATTTCATGAGCATCAAAAGCAAGCTGATCCTTATTTTCGTATCCGTGCTGGTGGGCCTGGTCGGCATCTTCGGCGTGAACTACGCGGGCGGCCAGTACGTGTTCGAGACGAGGAAACTGGCGGCGCTGGCGCAGCAGGGTACCGCCCTGTTCCTCCAGGCGCGGCGGCAAGAAAAGAATTTCCTGTTGCGCAAGGACGAGCAATATACGCGCAATGCCCTGGAGGATGCGGAAAAGGCTGGCCGGGTCCTGGAGGAGATCGCCCGGCTCAAGCCGGGGCTGGCCGCCCGCTGCCGGGAGGCCCTGGACATGCTGAAGGGCTACGAGGACGCGCTGGTCCAGGTGAACGACCTCTATGTGGCCATGGGGCTGAACATGCAGCAAGGGTTGCGCTGGGAGTTCATCCAGGCGGCCCGCAACATGGAGTCCGAGTTCGGGAAAACGGCCATGAGCGACGAGTTCGTCATCAAGCTGCTGCAGATGCGGCGGCACGAGAAGAACTACATCATCCGGGGCGATGCGCAGTACGTGGGCCGGGTGGCCAAGGGCGCGCAGGAACTGCGCGGCATGCTCACGGCCCGGTTCACCCCGGAGGAGGCGGCCGGACAGCTCAAGGCGCTGCAGGGCTATCTCGATTCCTTCAACAACTATGTGGACAAGGAGAAGCGGATCGCGGCCATCACGGCCGGGCTCGTCGAGGCGGCGCGTTCCCTGGAGCCGGTCTATGACGAGATCGCGGTCAGTAGCGCGGCCCAGTCGGAACACGACGCGCGGATGATCGACTACTGCGTGGTCGGCGTGGAGCTGGCCGTGGGCGCGGCCATTCTCTTGCTGCTCCTGTGGGTCATGCGGTCCATCACCAGCCCGCTCATGCGTCTCAACGCCTACGCGCGCAGCGTGGCGGGGGGCGACCTCGACGTGCAGCCCGAGGGCGGGTTCAGCGCGGAACTCGGCGCGCTCAAGGGCGTGCTGGTGGACATGGTCGCCAATCTCCGCGCCGTGATCGGTGAATCGAGGAAGATGGAGGAGGACGCCCGCACTCAGGCTGCGGCCGCCGGGCGGGCGCGCGACGAGGCCCTGGCCCAGCAGGAGCGCGTCCAAACACTGCTGGAGCGCATGGGCGAGGCCGCCGGGCGAGCCGGCGAGGTGGCCCGGGAGCTGGCGACGGTATCCAACGATCTCAAGGGCCGCACCGGGAAGATCGCGGAGAGCGCGGTCACGCAGCAGGAACGCATGTCCGAGTCCGCCACGGCCATGGAGGAGATGAACGCCACGGTCAACGAAGTGGCCATGAACGTGAGCGACGCGTCGAACTTGGCCAGCGAGGCCAGCTCCGAGGCCAGCCAGGGCATCCTGGTGGTCCAGCGGGCCGAGAAGGCCATGTCCGAGGTGGCCGGGACGGTTTCCGTGCTGGAGGAGGGCATGACCCGCCTGGGCACGGACACCGAGTCCATCGGCCAGGTCATCAGCGTGATCAACGAGATCGCGGACCAGACCAACCTGCTCGCCCTGAACGCGGCCATCGAGGCCGCCCGCGCGGGCGAGGCGGGGAGGGGGTTCGCGGTGGTGGCCGACGAGGTGCGCAAGCTGGCCGAGAAGACCATGGTCGCCACCAAGGAGGTGGAGGAGCGCATCACCGCCATCCAGGCGGCAACAGGCCGCAACATCCGCGACGTCAAGGCGACCCTGTCCCACGTGGCCGACGCCAACGGCGAGGTCGGCAATTCCGTGGGCGCCTTCCGGAACATCCAGGAGTTTTCGGCCAATGTGGCCGACCGCATCGAGGGCATCGCCATCGCGGCCCGCCAGCAGTCCGTGGCCACCGAGCAGATGAGCGGCGCGGTGCTGGACGTGAGCCGCCTGGCTTCGGGTACGGCCGAGGACGTGCAGGAGTCGGCCTCGGCCATCGCGGGCCTGGCCGCCATGGCGGAGACCCTGCAGGCGATCATCGGCCACCTGAGCAATGACGAGCAGGAATCCGCAGGGGCTCCGGCCGGACTCGCGTTCGGCCCCAAGCTGGGAGCGGTGCAATAGAAAGGGGCGGCCGTCATCGGCCGCCCCTTTTTCACCAAAATGAACAGACCCGCCGGAGGCGGAATCCCTTTTCCTACAAAAGCTTCAGCCGCCAGTTGAATTCGCTGGTCCGGGTGGGCCGGGGCACGTTGCGGGGCCAGGGTTCGAGCATGGTCACGAAGGTCCTGTAGCCGAGCTTTTCCAGGGTGCGGGACTCCTTGGTCAAGTCGACCTCCCAGCCCGGGAAGATCCAGTTGTTCTGGCCGTACTTGCGCACGAAGGCGACCTCGTTCATGGGGCTCTTGATGGCCTCGTCGAACGGCACGGAATCGGCCAGGAACCGGGAGATGCCGAAGGGCCACAACCCCTTGATGACGAAGCCGAGCGGCAGGGGCGGGTTCTGGGCCAGTCCCTGGAGGTCTTCGAGAGGCAGCTCCGGATTGATGATCGCGCTGGAGAAGCCGAGCCCGCGCAGCACGTCCAGGGCCAGCTTGTTGGCGGTGTTGCAGAACGGCCCGGCGGTCAGGGTCATGTTCTTGCGGTCCTCGAAGTAGGCGGCCTGCCACGGGGCGTTGAGCACGAACTCGCGCGCGCCCTTGCGGGCCGCTTCCTTGATCAAGGAGCGATACTTCTTGTCCTCATCGGGCCAGATGACCGGGGGGAGCCACCACTGGGCGCGGGCCGTGTCCTTTCCGGCCACCTTGCCGAGCACCGAACGCTCCAGCCAGAAGGCCGGACGGTCCCAGGTTTTGCCCTTGGGCGGCAGGCGGAACAGGCTCACGGACTCGGTCCGGGGGAAACTCTTTCCATTGCTCCTGCCCTTGCTCCGGGAGCGCGGTGCGGCCTTGGGCCAGGTAGGAGTGAAGGTGGATTCCTTCATCTCCGGGGCCGGGAAGAAGTCGAGCTCCTTTTCCAGCTCCCTGATCTGCTTGACCAGCTCCGGTTCGCGCCGGTCCACGAGAAAGACCTTGGTGCCCGTGGGCAGGGGCGGGCCGACCTGCTTCTTGGAAAAGGGGATGTCCATGCGCCCGCGCTTGGGCACGCGGCGGCGGATGGGGATGGTCCGGTGGCCGGGCTGGTCCTCGTAGCCCACGCGCACGAGATCACCGGTCTCGAGCTGTTCGCGCGGCTCGAAGAAGAGCTTTTTCTGGTCGCGCTTGATCTCGCCGATGAGCCGCCCGGAGCTGGTCTCCTCTTTGGGCTGGACCGGCTGGAACGGGCGCTGGGGCAGGAACACGGAGTGGCTGGACGGCCGTCCGAGGGCCTGGTCGAGCAATTCCATGGCGGTCTTCTTGGCCTGGGCGTCCTGCGGGTTGTCGCGCAGCATCTGGTACGCCTTGACCGTGTAGAAGACGTAGTGCGGGCCCTTCTTGCGGCCCTCGATCTTCCAGGCGGCCACGCGGTCCATGGACAGCAGGGGCTTGGTCAGCACGTCCAGGGAGAGGTCCGAGCAGGAGAAGAGCCGTTCGGGCTGGTCCTTGCCCTTGGTGTACAGGCGGCGGCAGGGCTGCACGCAGCGGCCGCGCAGGCCGGATTTGCCGCCCAGGTAGCTGGACCAGTAGCAGCGGCCGGACACGCAGTGGCAGAGCGCGCCGTGCACGAAAATTTCCAGGTCCAGGTCCTTGGGGCAGGCGTCGGCCATGAGCTTGACCTCGTCCAGGTTCAGCTCTCGGGGCAGGACCACGCGGTTGGCGCCGAGCTTCTTGGCCACCTCCAACCCCGCCGGGTGGGAGACGTTGGCCAGAGTGGACAGGTGCAGCTCGCCGGTGTAGCCCGCCTGTTTGGCCAGGGTCAGCATGGCCAGGTCCTGGACGATGAGGGCGAACGGCTTGACGTTTCGTTGCAGCCGGTCGATGAGCCTGCCTGCGGATTCCACGTCCTGGGGCTTGACCAGGGTGTTCATGGCGACGTAGGTCTTGGTGCCGCGATCCCGGCCCAGGCTTGCCAGTTGCGCCAGCTCGCTGATAGAGAAGTTCTGGGCCTGCATGCGGGCCGAGAAGTGTTTCAACCCCACGTAGATAGCGTCCGCCCCGGCCGCGACGGCCGCCAGGAAGGCGTTCTTGTCCCCCGCGGGGGCCATGATTTCCGGAATATGTTTTTTGCTCATAAGGTGTCTGTATGTCCTTGAGGAATTGCCGCAGTGTCAAGGTATTGAATGTATCCCCGGTCGGTCAATCAAAAACGGCCGGTGAATTTTTCGAGCTGACGCTCGAACGCCCTGATTGGGACGGGTGGAAGCCCGGCCAGTTCGTCATGATCCGGCCCAGCGCCTGGGAGCTCGACATGCTCTGGGGGCGGCCGTTTTCGCTGTGTTGCGGCGACGAGTCGTCCGTGACCCTGTTCATCCAGGCCGTGGGGCGTGGCACCCGGCGCATCGCCGCATTGTCGCCCGGCGATGTGGTGACCATGTGGGGGCCCCTCGGCAATTCCTTTGCCGTGGAGCCCGACACTCCGACCCTGTTGCTTGCCGGGGGCATCGGCATCGCACCTTTTCGCGGTTATGTCGAGCAACATCCGCGCCCCGAGAATCTGTCCCTCTTCCTGGCCCACCGGTTGCCGCTGGACTGCTACCCCTATGACCTGCTGTCCAAGTCCGTGAAAAGCCGTTGCATGCTCGAGGCCAAGCCCGCCGATCTGGACTGCATCATCGACACCCTGCGCGGGCTGATCGAGGAGAACGCGAAGCAGGGCGGCCTGGTCCTGTCCTGCGGCCCCACGCCGTTCATGCGCACGGTCCAGCGGTTCGCCAAGGAGTTCGGCGCCAGGGCGCAGGTCTCGCTGGAGAACCGCATGGCCTGCGGGGTGGGCGCGTGCCTGGGGTGCGTGACCAAGGACGGCAGCGGGCACCACGTCCAGGTGTGCACGCGGGGCCCGGTGTTCTGGGCGGACAAAGTGGAACTGTAGGAGACCGCAACCATGGATATGCAAGTCAATTTCGGCGGTCTTTCCCTCAAGAACCCGGTCATGACCGCGTCCGGGACCTTCGGCTTCGGCCTGGAATTCGCGCCCTACGGCGACCTGACCCGGCTCGGCGGCTTCGTGGCCAAGGGCCTTTCGCTCAAGCCGCGCGAGGGCAATCCCATGCCGCGCATCGCCGAGACGCCGTGCGGCATGCTCAACGCCATCGGCATCCAGAACCCGGGCGTGGAATATTTCGTCACCCGGGCGCTGCCCATGCTCCCCTGGAAGGAGGTGGCCGTCATCGCCAACCTCTACGCCTGCGACGCCGAGGAGTTCGGCGAGCTGGCCGGGGTGCTGGCGGGCGAGGAGGGCGTGGCCGCGCTCGAGGTCAACGTGTCCTGCCCCAACGTCAAGGAGGGCGGCGTGGCGTTTGGCCAGGACCCGGCCCAGATCGCCAGGGTCACCGAGGCGGTCAAGAAGAAGGCCGGGAACAAGCACGTCATGGTCAAGCTCTCGCCCAACGTGACCGACATCGGGGTCTGCGCGAAGGCCGCGGCCGAGGGCGGGGCGGACTCCCTGTCCCTGATCAACACCCTGTCCGGCATGGCCGTGGACATCCGCAACCGCAGGCCGCGCATCGCCAACGTCATCGCGGGACTGTCCGGTCCGGCGGTCAAGCCCGTTGCCCTGCGCTGCGTGCACCAGGCGGTCCACGCCGTGGACATCCCGGTGGTCGGCATCGGCGGGATCAGTTCGGCCGAGGACGCCCTGGAGTTCCTCCTGGTGGGCGCGCAGGCCGTGCAGGTGGGCACCGCCAATTTCCTGCGACCGGACTTCGCCTTCGGCCTGGCCGACGAGATGGAGGCCCTGCTTTCCGAGATCGGCGCGGCCAGCCTGGACGAGTTCCGCGGCAGCCTGCAACTGCCGCTTTAAAAAGAAGAAAATTAGTGCTTGCCAAGCACCATCATATTGGTTAGAAACTGCCTCTCAACGCGGAGAGGTGTCCGAGTCCGGCTTAAGGAGCACGCCTGGAAAGCGTGTTTGGGGGGAACTCCAACGGAGGTTCAAATCCTCTCCTCTCCGCCAGCGAATGCAGGAAGGCTTACGATGGAAACATCGTAAGCCTTTTTTCGTGCCCGCCGGGCAAGGTTGGGGGGTCTTTTCCGACAACAAACAAATCAACATAATGCATTAATAAAAATAAACAGATGCAGGCGTACTATTTGCTTCAAGATTCAAAACGGAAGAATTGGAGGGCAAAGCGCAACATGGAAAATCCCAGTGCCGAACAGGCGATTCAAATCATAGATGACCTCGTCAACAAGACGCTCAACACGCAGAACGCCTTTGACAGGGCCATCAGGAAGCTCCTCGAAGAGGCCATGCGCATACGAGGCGGCGTCGACGATGTTTCCACGCCGCTCTCCAACGGCCAGATCCGGCAAATTCTGCAGAACGTGTCCCTCATCATCCGGGAACTTGGCATGATTGAAAAGGGATTCGGCACATCCGTCACGCAGGCGCCGCACCGGGAGATGACCTACGATGACGGTGCCGGTACGATCAAGCAATAGGCGGCCGCTCCGATCAGCAGGCCGGTCCGGCGGCGAGAACGCCGAGGGACCGGGCCTGTAGAACGTCCACGGCGGTTCAGATCCCCATTCTCGCCGCCATTGAAAACAAAAAGGCTTACGGGAAATTCCCGTAAGCCTCTGTTCATGTCGCGCGCGGGGGGGGGTCCTGTCTAGCGGGGCTCCCGGATTGTCGCGAGCAGGTCGTTGACGATGGTTTCTTTTTCGGTGCCTTCAGCCGTTGCGGTCGCTTCGTCCGCCTGGGGGTGAAGGGACGGATTGTCGTGAGTGGGCCAATCGGACAGCAGGAATCGGATTTCCATTTCGCTGAGTATGGGTTTGTGGCCGTTGTTGCCGAACATGTCTGCCACCTTGGTTGAGGTTTCCCCCTCCTATAGTAAAAAGCGCTCGGAAGGCCGCAAGAGTTACATAAAAAAGGTGGTTGCACGGCCGGAAGCCACGGACACAAAGGGCTGGCAGGGGGCGGGAGCGTGTGGTATGCTATTGCATCTTCACTGCTTTTTTATCGAATTGGACGGATGGGAGGTTGACCCTTCGGGGAACGAGCATGAGGTGGATTCTTCAGTTTTCCTGGGCGGCATATTGCCTCTGGCTTCTTCTTGCGCCCGCCGTCGTCTCCGCGGAGGAGACGCCTCTCGACTGCGGCATGGCCCGGGGCTATCCGCCGTACCAGTATCTGGACGCCCAGGGGAAACCGGCCGGCCTCGACGCCGAGGTGGCCAAGCTCGTCTTGGCCCGGCTCGGCGTCACGGGCCGTGTGCTCCCCGGAGACTGGGACGATGTCGTGGCCAGCCTGCGCCTGGGGCGGCTGGACTTCGTGTGCGGCATGGAAATCAACCACGACCGTGAGCATTTCTTTGCCTTCACCACCCCCTATTACACCCGGAAAGTGGTCATTTTCGTCCGCCGGGACGAGACCGGCTTCAAGTCGGTGGAGGACCTGGTCGGCAAGGCGGTCGCCGGGGACCGGCATTCCTTTGTGGAGCATTATCTGAAGGAGCTGGGCCTGCTCGACGCCATCCGCATCATCAGGACCAGGACCAAGGACCAGTCCATGCGCATGCTCAAGGACGGCAAGGTCGTGGCGGTCATCGCCCCCCTAGCCGTGGGGCGGCTCCTGGCGGGGCGGCAGGGCATGCCGGTCAGGGTCATCGACGTGGGCGACCCCGGCTCTCCGGTGGGCTTCGCCGTGGAAAAGAGCAACGACGTCCTCCTGAAAAGGCTGGAAAACGCCCTGGAGGAACTGAAGCGGGAAGGCGCCCTCCAGCCGGTCCTGGACCGTTGGCTGCACTGAGGCCGTCGCCCGATCCCGATCAGACTGAGGATGTTGAATATAATCGACTGGAAATGAACTTCGGCCTATGAGAGAGGGGCGGATGGAGATTTCGGATCAGACCGGTACCCGCGCAAGGCCGTCGCGCAACGTGCCGGCAAGCCGGTTGTAGCAGGGGCTCGTATCATTTTGGGAGAGGACGGGGAGAATGCCGTTGTTGCATAAAATCAGGAGAAAGCGCTCCCTGGTGCAACACCTGACCACAAGCCTGGTCATGGTGGTTGTTCTCTCCTCCGTTGCCGTTTCCTCGGTCATCTTCGCCCTCCTGTTCCAGAAGTCCGAGGCGCAGTTCCAGCAGCGCGCCGACGAGGCACTGACGCACCTGGCCAACAGCCTGGAATCCTACCTCTGGCATATGGAGGAGGAGTCCGTGGTCAACCTGTGCAACACCTTCGCCAACATCGACATCGTGGTCTTCATCGAGGTCCGCGACCATCGCGGCAACGACATCTACCGCTATGGCGAGATCACGCCGGGCGAGACCATCATCAAGGAAAAGCGGATCAGCTACGACAACATCGAGGTCGGCGTGGTCCGGCTCGGCCTGACCCCGGCCATCTTCCGGGAGAAGGTCTACGAGACCACCTGGATCAGCCTGCTGTCCCTGTTGTCCGTGGTTATCGTCCTCGGCCTGTCCACCCGCCTCATCCTGAACCGCAGCCTGCGCATGCCGCTGGGGCAGCTCATCCAGCGCATCGAGGGGCTGTCCGCCGGCGAATATTCCGAACACGTGGAGGAGCAGGAGGGGTTCCAGGAGGTCCAGCTCATCCTGTCCAAGTTTAACGAGATGGCCGAGCAGGTCCGGCTGCGCGAGACCGAACTGCGCGAGAGCGAGGAGAAGTACCGCCGCCTGTTCGAGACGAGCATCGAAGGCATCGTCATGATCGACGCGTCCGAGCACATCTTCCAGGTCAACCGGATTTTCGCGGACATGCTGGGCTATACCGAGGATGAACTGGTGGGCAAGTACGTGCCGGATCTCCTCCTCGGCGAGGACCAGGGGAGCCACCGCAGCGAGATCGAAAAGCGCCGCGCCGGGCTGGCCTCCCAGTACGAGCGCCGGTTCGTGCGCCGGGACGGCTCCGAGGTCTGGACCCTGATCTCGGCCAGTCCCCAGTTCGACGCCAAGGGCGAATTCAACGGGGTGTTCGCCATGATCACGGACATCACCCCCCTGCGCATAGCCCAGGCCAATCTCAAGACCGCCTACGACGAGTTGGAGAAACGGGTGGTCGAACGCACGGACGAGCTGAACAAGACCAACCGGCTGCTGACCTCGGAAATCCACATCCGCAAGCAGACCGAGAAGGAGATCATCAAGGCCAAGGAGGCGGCGGAAAAGGCCACTCAGGCCAAGAGCGAGTTCCTGGCCAACATGAGCCACGAAATCCGCACGCCCATGAACGCCATCATCGGCATGACCCACCTGATCAAGATGACCGAGCTCTCGCTGGCTCAGCGGGACTACCTGAACAAGATCGACATTTCGGCCAAATCCCTGCTCGGCATCATCAACGACGTCCTCGACCTGTCCAAGATAGAGGCGGGCATGCTCACGGTGGAATCCGTGGGCTTCAAACTGGAGCAGGTGCTCGAACAGCTGACCACCATCGTCTCGCCCCGGGCCAACGAAAAGAAGCTCGAATTTCTCATCAGCGTGGGCAAGGACGTGCCGCCAGCCATCCAGGGCGACCCCATGCGCCTGGCCCAGATCCTCATCAACCTGTGCAACAACGCCGTCAAGTTCACCGACGAAGGGTCCGTGGTGGTGGGCATCTCCACCGTGGAAAAGGGAATGGACACGGCCAAGCTGCGCTTCACGGTCAAGGACGACGGCATCGGCATCAAACCCGACAAGATCCAGGAGTTGTTCCAGCCTTTCACCCAGGCGGACGCCTCCACCACCCGGAAGTACGGCGGCACCGGCCTTGGGCTCAGCCTGTGCAACCAGCTGGTGGAGCTCATGGGCGGCGAGATCGGGGCCGAGAGCGATTTCGGCAAGGGCAGCCTCTTCTGGTTCGAGGTCACCTTCCCCATCTACCGCGAGGAGGTCGAGAACGCGACCCTGCCGCAGGAGCTGCTGGGGATGCCCGCCCTGGTGGTGGACGACAACCCCACCTCGCGCATCATCCTCAAGGGCATGCTCGAGTACATGGGTTTGTCCGTGACCACGGCCAAGTCGGGTTTCGAGGCCATCGACATCCTGCAGCGCTGCGGGGACAAGGATACCTTTAAGCTGCTCGTGGTGGACTGGCGCATGCCGGACTTGGACGGCCTGGAGACCGCCGAGAGGATTCTCAAGGACGACGCCATCAAGGTCAAGCCGCCCATGTTCATGGTTTCGGCCTACGGCAACGCCTCCCTGGTCAAGCGGACCAACGAGCTGGGTTTCCGCGGCCTGTTGTTCAAGCCGGTGAACCAGTCCTTCCTGTTCAACCTGGTGGTGGAGACCCTGGGCAAGGGCATGGTCACCCTGAACGAGTCCGCCCGGCCCGAAAGGGCGCTGGACAAGCTCGCCGGCAAGCGGGTCCTGCTGGTGGAGGACAACGAAATCAACCGCCAGGTGGCCCAGGAAATACTGGCCTCCATCGGGGTCAAGGTCTTCGAGGCCTTCAACGGGCAGAGCGCCCTGGAATTTCTGGAGAAGCACGACGTCGACCTGGTGCTCATGGACATTCAGATGCCGGTCATGGACGGGCACGAGGCCACCCGGCGCATCCGCGCCCAGGAACGCTACAAGGACCTGCCCATTGTGGCCATGACCGCCCACGCCATGCTCGCCGACATCGAGATGAGCAAGGAAGTGGGCATGAACGGCCACATCGCCAAGCCCTTCGACCCGGACGACCTGTTCGCCGTCCTGACGAAGTGGCTGACCGGTGGGGAGGCACAGGCGGAGGCCGGTCCGGCGCAGGCGCACAATCAGCCCGAGCGGGCCGCCACGGACAAGGAGACGCTCCCGGCCATGATGAAGGGCATCGACGTGCAGCTCGGCCTCCGGCGCGCCCGGGGCAACGAGAAGCTCTACCGGACGCTGCTCCTTCTCCTGGACGAGAAGTACGCGGACGCGGCCAAACAAATCGGAGAGCATCTGGCCGCCGGGGACACCCGGGAGGCCGTGGCCCTGGCCCATTCGGTCAAGGGAACTTCCGGCATGCTCGGGGCCATGGAGCTGTTCGAGGCCGCAGGGGCGCTGGAAAAGGCCCTGGACCAGGGCGAGGCGAATCCGGCTCTGCTGCTGGCCACGTTCACCGCGCGGCTGGAAGAGGTGGTCCGGAGCATCGGCGAGCTCAAGGATTCCCAGGGCGAGCAGTCGGAATTCCCGGAGGTGGGCGAGGTCGCTTCGCAGGAGGACCTTCTGGCCAGCCTGGACGGCCTCAGGTCGCCCCTCTCCCAGGGCGCGCCGGTGGAGTGCCGGGAGCGGAGCAATGACGTCAAGGCGCTGGTCTGGCCGGAAGAGATCCAGCCGGAGGTCAAGCAACTGGTCAAGTTCATCGCCGAGTACGATTTCAAGAAGGCCCTGGCCGTGCTCGAGGAGCTGGATGCGGCGCTCAGGGCCGCCCCGGACGGCG
This sequence comes from Pseudodesulfovibrio karagichevae, assembly GCF_041414475.1. NCBI lineage: Bacteria > Pseudomonadati > Thermodesulfobacteriota > Desulfovibrionia > Desulfovibrionales > Desulfovibrionaceae > Pseudodesulfovibrio > Pseudodesulfovibrio karagichevae. Next base: position 9,354 of record NZ_JBGLYH010000035.1, on the reverse strand, counting down.
AGGCGTGACGGGGCAATGAAAAAAGGCGCGTTCATCGCTGAACGCGCCTTTGAGTGGAAACCGGACACCCGGCAGCAATCGATACCGCTGCTTCCTCTCGGACCTGACGGGGTTCTCAACGCAACCGCCGTCCGGCTTCCCTCTGTACGGGAATGGTTTTCCTACAGCGTTCCCGGCCGTTCGTCAACTCTTCCCTTGCATTGATTCGCATGAACCTCGACGACAATGTCCCACCAGCGGCATCTGGATATTGCGCTGGAGCGGCTTTGCCGTATAGGCTGGTGAAAACCCCAACAGGCGAGGTGTCGGTGAACGCTTTCGATCATAAAATCGGCGGGCCGCTTCGGGCCGCCGGTCTGGATATCCTGCAGGTCAACGTCGGACTCAAGTGCAATCAGGCCTGCATCCACTGCCATCTGGAGTGTTCCCCGGCGCGCGAGGAACTCATGGGCCCCTCGACCATGGAACGGCTCGTGGACCTGGCCGATGCCGCCCGGCCCGGGCTGGTGGACATCACCGGCGGCGCGCCGGAGCTCAACCCGCACCTGAAGGATTTCATCACGGCTCTGACGGACCGGGGGCTGGCCGTGCAGTCGCGGACCAACCTGTCCGCCATGGAGGAGCCGGGTGCGGAAGACTATCCCGAATTCTTCGCCGAAAAGGGCGTGGCCCTGGTGGCGTCCATGCCTTGCTACCTCGAGGAGAACGTGAACCGCATGCGCGGGGACCGCTGCTACGCGAGCTCCGTGCGCATGCTCAAGCGGCTCAACGGGCTCGGATACGGCCGGGGGAACGGCCTGACCCTGGACCTGGTCTTCAACCCCGGCGCCCCGGCCCTGCCCCCCGGGCAGGAGTGTCTGGAAAAGGACTACAAGCGGGAACTGTTCGACCGGCACGGGGTGGTCTTCGACCGCCTCCTGACCATCACCAACCTGCCCATCGGCCGGTTCCTGCACATGCTGGAAGAGCAGGGCAGGGACCGCGAATACCTGGACCTGCTGGACGGCTCCTTCAATCCGGCCACCGTGGACGGGCTCATGTGCCGCCACCAGGTCAACGTCGGCTGGGACGGGCGGCTCTATGACTGCGACTTCAACCAGGCCCTGAAGATCGGCACGGACCCGGACGCGCCGGACCAGCTGGCCGACTTCGACCTGGCGGCCTGGATCGGGCGGAGGATTGTCACCGGGCCGCACTGCCTGGGCTGCACCGCCGGGGCCGGGTCGAGTTGCGGCGGGGCCATCGAGGTCTGATTTTCGCTGAAAACGCCTTTTGACTTCTGTTTTTTGGCTCCGGCGTTGACAAGAAGCCGTATTTGGGCCACCCCACGGGCATGAAAATCGACTCCGTTCCCCTTTTTATCGAGCGAAACTTCATCCTGATCGCCGTGGCCATGTCCGCCGTGGCCTTGGCGCATCCCCCGACTTTTACCTGGGTCAAGCCGCATATCCCGCTTGGGCTGGGCATCATCATGTTCGGCATGGGGCTGACCCTGGAGTTCGGGGATTTCATGGACATCCTGCGCAAGTGGCCCCTGGTGGGGCTGGGCGTGATCCTGCAGTACGCCATCATGCCGCTCCTGGCCGTGGGCATCTCCTCTGCGCTGGGGCTGCCCGCGGACATCGCCATCGGCATGATCGTGGTCGGGGCCTGTCCCGGCGGCACGGCCTCCAACGTCATCGCCTACCTGGCCAAGGCCAACGTGCCTCTGTCCGTGACCATGACCCTGGCCTCCACCTGCCTGGCTCCGCTCCTCACCCCGGCCATCATCTACCTGCTCCTGGAGCGCCAGGTGGAGATCGATTTCTGGTCCATGGTCACCTCCGTGTTCTGGATCGTGGTTTTTCCCCTGATCGACGGCCTCGTCCTGCGGCGCATCTTCCGGCGCAGGCTGGAGCCGTTCCTGCGCTGGTTCCCGTCCCTGTCCATCATCGTCATCGCCCTGCTCATCGCCTGCATCATCGGCCTGAACCAGGCGACCCTGCTCGGGCTGCCTTTCCTGGCTCTGCTGGCGGTGATCCTGCACAACACCCTGGGGCTGGCCGCCGGGTACGGGCTGGCCCGCGCGGCGCGTTGCAACAGGCGGGACGCCCGGACCGTGGCCATCGAAGTGGGCATGCAGAATTCCGGACTGGGCGTGGCCCTTGCCGTGAAGCATTTCGGGGCGGCCTCGGCCCTGCCCGGCGCGCTCTTCAGCCTGTGGCACAACCTGTCCGGCGTGGCCCTGGCCCGCCGCTGGCGCAACCGGGCGGAGTAGGGCGATCCTCAGTGTGAAGGGTAATGAATCCATATTCTTGCTTGACTTGTGTTACTAATTTGATACTAGTAACATCCAGCGATCAAGAAATGGCCTTTCATATCTGCCATAACCATTGAGGAGTGTGTGATGAAAAAACTGACTTTTGCTCTAACGATCCTGTGCGCCGTGCTGTATGCGGGACCGGCCCTGGCCCACTTCGGCATGCTGATTCCCGACACTGACGAACTGACCCAGGCCAAACGGACCGTGAACCTGGTCCTGTCCTTCTCCCATCCCTTCGAGGGGCAGGGCATGGAGATGGAAAAGCCCGCCGCCTTTTTCGTGGCCGTGGACAATGACCAGCGGGTCGACCTGCTGCCCACCCTGAAGAAGACCGAGGTCATGGGCCACACGGCCTGGAAGACCTCCTTCACTCCCAAGGCCCCCGGCCTGTACACCTTCGTCTTCGACCCGGCCCCTTATAAGGAAGACGCCGAGAACAACTACATCCGCCACATCACCAAGGTGGTGGTCGACGCCTACGGCGAGGGCGAGGACTGGAACACCCCGCTGGGCCTGGACACCGAGATCGTGCCCCTGACGCGGCCCTTCGGCAACTACGCGGGCAACGTCTTTCAGGGCGTGGTCATGGTGAACGGCAAGCCCGCCCCGTACACCCGCGTGGAAGTGGAATTCTACAATAAGGACGGCAAGCGCCAGGCCCCCAACGAGCGCATGGGCACGCAGGAAGTGATTGCCGACGGGCAGGGCGTGTTCACCTTCGCCTGTCCGTGGAAGGGGTGGTGGGGCTTTGCCGGCCTGACCACCGCCGACAAGCCCTATGAAGGCCGCGAGCTCGAAATGGGCGCGGTCATCTGGGTGGAAATGAAATAGCCTGTCCCTGTCCGGCAGGCCTCTGGCGGCGCTTTCGGTGTCAGGGTCTGTCGGACGTCTTTTCCGCCATCCTGCTCAGGATGGGGGTGACGAATTCGTCCGGCAGGGCCCCGCAGGCCGCGCCGATGTAGGCCCCGACAATGGAGCCGATGACCAGGTTGGCTCCGTCCGGGCTGATCGCCACCTGGGACAGGGTGCCGACAAAGGTGCCCATGAACCCGCCCAGCATCCAACCGTCGTTGTGCACCCCCCGGTAAGGCTTCATGCCCCGCCAGGTGCGGAAACAATCCTTCAGGAAAAATCCGGTAAACCCGCCGAGAAAAGCCCCCAAAAGGGTCAGCAGCATGCCCGGAAACGCGGTATGCAGGGTGAAGCCGTACCGTACCGACCCCTCAATGATGCCCGCCAGGCCGCCGATGGCCAGCAGGCCGTGGAAACTCTTCTCCTTGGCGTCCAGCCGGGGAATGTATTCTTTCATGCGTCCTCCCGCGCCGGGAAATATCTTCCGCGTCCCGGCGCATGCCCTGTCCTTTGCCAGATTCATGCCGCTTGCTCGGCCGTTTTATGGGTTTGGGAAATTGGTTAAACAGCTGTTTGAAAAGACTTTTCCGTTAGACATTGTATTGCGCGTCATGTATGACTTGCCAGTTTGTGCAAATAGTAACGCAATGTTTCCGGGACGGGATGGAACCGCCGCATCTGGGAGGGTGCTGGAGGCATTGGAAGACGCTGCCGCGTGCGGCAACCAAGGGGGAAGGATGAAACGCGCATCCGCATTTGTATTGAGTTTTCTGGTCTGCCTGCTGGCGACCGCATCCGTGGTCCAGGCAGGCGGTTTTGCGCTGTATGAGTGGGGCAACCGCGCCCTGGGCATGGGCACGGCCAACTACGCCACCGGCAACGACGCCTCGGTCATCGCCTACAACCCGGCGCTGATGACCAAACTCGAAGGCACCACCAACGTCTACGGCGGCGTCACCGCAGTCTCGCCCAACTCCGACGTGTACATCAACGGCCAGAAAAGCCAGACCCAGAACCAGGTTTTCGGCGTGCCGCACGCCTTTGCGACCCGCAAGCTCAACGACGACTGGACCATCGGCGTGGGCGTGTTCACGCGCTTCGGCCTGGGGACCAACTACAACAACAACTGGGCCGGCAGGACGCTGGTCAAGGACGCCCTGCTGGAAACCTTTTCCTTCAATCCGAGCGTCGCCTACAAGGTCAACGACAAGTTGTCCGTCGCGGGCGGCGTGGAGGTCGTCAAGGGCAGCTTCGTCGTTCGCAAGGATATCTCCGACCTGGCCCTCGGCGGCAACGTCAAGACCGACGTGAGCGACACCGCCCTGGCCTTCAACCTCGGTCTGGCGTATGACGTCAACGACATGTTGACCGTTGGGCTCACCTACCGTTCACCCGTGCATTTCGAGGGCAGGGGGAGTGTCGAGGTGGCCAACGCCGGCTTTTTCACCAACGGCACGGGCGATTGCACCATGACCGCCGATTTTCCGGCCAGCTACACCGTGGGCCTGGGGCTCAAGCCCCTGGAAGACCTGACCGTCGAGTTCGACGTGGTCTACACTCAGTGGGAGCAGTTCGACCGCATCGAGTTCGACTTCACCGGCTCCGGGCTGCCCGACAACAATCAGGACTTCAACTACAAGTCCACCTGGCGGTTCCAGTTGGGGGCGGAGTACCGCTTTACTGACGCGTTCGCTCTGCGCGCCGGATACGTCTACGACCAGACTCCGACCCGCCACGAGTACACCTCGCCCATGCTGCCCGCCAACGACCGCCAGATGTTCACCTTGGGCGCGGGCTACAAGTGGGACGCCTGGACCCTGGACGTGGCCGGCATGTACATCATCACCAAGGAGCGCACGGGGTTGTCCATGTCCAACGGTCCCGAGACCTTCGACGCGGACTTCAAGAATGGCCGGACCTGGGGCCTCGGCACCTCCATCGGCTACACCTTCTAGAGCCCGCCTTACGGACAACATGAACCCCGCTCCGGCGGGGTTTTTTTGTTGTCCGGCCGCCGGGCGGCGGTGGGTGTCGCCAACTCCGCCGTTGACAGCCCGGTTTGGGATGGTCAAGTGTTGGGCGAGAGGAATGCGATGATAGAACTCAATACCGTTACGTTCGCCTATCCCGCCGGGGAGGAGGTCCTGTCCGGAGTTTCCCTGGCCGTGGGCAAGGGCGGGCTGCTCGGGCTGGCCGGCGCCAACGGCAGCGGCAAATCCACCCTGCTCGCCCTGGTGGCCGGGCTGTACGCGCCCACCCGGGGGAAGCTGGAAGTGGCCGGGCGGGTCAGCCCGGGCCATGAGGGGGACATCCGGTCCATCTGCCGGTTGGTCATGCAGGACGCGGATCTGCAGATCCTCGGGGCCACGGTGGAGGAGGACCTGCTCCTGGGCCGCGAGCGCGGCGAGGCCGTGACGGCCGAGGCCCGCGCCATGGCCGAACGGCTCAACCTGTTGAAATATTGGGACCGTCCGGTACAGACCCTGTCCTGGGGCACCAAGCGCAAGCTCTGCCTGGCGGCGGCCCTTCTCGACCGGCCGCGCGTGCTGCTCCTGGACGAGCCGTTCAGCGGGCTGGACTATCCCGGCGTGCGGGAGATGCGCGCCCTGATCCGGGCCAATCGGGAGGCCGGGCTGACCCAGGTGGTCTCCAGCCACGACCTGGAGAGCTTCATCGACCTGGTGGACGGACTGGCCGTGCTCGACAACGGCGAACTGGTTCTGAACGGCCCGGCCGAGACCGTGCTGGATCGCGTGGCCGAACACGCGGTGCGCGCGCCGGGTTCCTGGACCGCCTGCCGGACCATCGTGCCCTGGGACGAGGGGACGCGCCGATGACCGACGTCGCCGGGCTGGTCCGCTCCCTGGACCCGCGCCTCAAGCTGGCGGCGGCCCTGCTGGTCGGCCCCTGCCTGTGGAAGGTCCCGGTTTCGGCCGCCGTCGCTTGCGCCGTATTCCTGCTGCTCCTGGTCCGGTTCCTGGCCGCCGGGCAGCCGGGTGGTGGGAAGATGGTTCGCAGCCTGCTTTCCTTCGTCTTTTTCTGGGTGGCGATCAAGGTCGTCCTGGACGCCATCGGCGGGGTGCCGGTGGAGTACATGGCCTCGGACGCGGCCCAGCTGGCCGTACGGCTGGTGGCCCTGCTCATGCTCGGCCTGGGGTTGGCCCTGTCCACCTCGGCCCGCGCCCTGGGGCTGGCCGTGGCCTGGGCGCTGCGGCCTTTCCTGGGCCGGGAGCGGGCCTGGCGCATCGCCCTGGCCCTTTCCCTGATGGTCCATTTCCTGCCCGCCTGCCTGTCCACCCTGACGGGCGTGCGCGAGGTGGCCGCCCGGCGTTTCCCCGAGGCCGGGTTCTTCCGGCGCATGCGTATGGTCCCCCAGGCCGTGATCCGCAATCTCGGGCAGAAGACCTGGAACCAGACCCTGGCCGTTGCCTGTCGCGGCCTGGACCGGGCCGGGGCCTGGGAACCGGACTTCGTCTGGTCCGGCCGGGACTGGTTCGCGTCCGCCTTTGTGCTCGCGGCCGCCGGGGCCATGTTTTTCCTCTAGCGTTCTCCCCGCCGTATTGACGGAATGGACCGTCCCTCATACTGTTTGGGGAAACAGGGTATCTTTCGCCCGCCAGACCGCAATATCCAGGGGGAAATCATGTCCACCATCACCCAGATGACGCCCGATGAGGCGCGCAAGTTCATGGAAGGCAGCAAACCGGACGCCTACACCCTTCTCGATGTCAGGCAGGAAGTGGAATACGAGCAGGACCACATTCCGGGGGCCAAGCTGGTGCCCCTGTCCGAGCTGCCCGACCGCTTCGCCGAATTGGACAAGGAGCGGCCCCTGCTGGTCTATTGCGCCTCGGGCGGCCGGTCCATGGCCGCCGCAGGGCTCCTTCAGGGTCAGGGCTTCGAGGACGTCAACAACCTGGTGGGCGGCATCTCCGCCTGGGAGGGCGAGGGTGCGTTCGGGCCCATGGAACTGGGCATGATCGCCTTCACCGGGGCCGAGGGACCGGCCGAGATCATCCTCAAGGCCTACGCCATGGAGAACGTGCTCCAGGCGTTTTACGTGCAGCGCGCGGACATGGCCGAGACCATGGAGCGCATCGAGTTGTTCATGCAGTTGGCCGGGTTTGAGGACAAGCACAAGGACGTTTTGTACGAGCTGTACACCCGCACCGCCGAAGAGGTCATGAGCCGCGACGAGTTCGAGGAAGTGGCCCTGCGCAACGCCTCGGATCTGGCCGAGGGCGGGGTGCCGGTCAATGAGTTCATGGACCGTTTCCCCGGCGCGTTCGACGACGATCGCGGCGTGCTGGAACTGGCCTCCATGGTCGAGGCCCAGGCCCTGGACTACTACCTGCGCTGCGCCATGCGCGCCAAGAGCGACGACGCGCGGGATGTGCTCCAGCTCCTGGCCCGCGAGGAAAAGGCCCACCTCAAGCTGCTCGGAAAGTTCATGGACGGGCGGGACTGATCCCGCCCGGGCGTCGTCAGGCCGCCGCTGCGGGCTCCCGTCTGCGCAGGTTCGGCACGATGATGCCCAGGATGATCAGGACCGCGCCCCAGATCTGGAGCCAGACCACGGGTTCGCCCAGGAACACGGCCGCCGCCGCCAGGGTGATGACCGGCTCCACGGACGAGAAGATGCAGACGTACGCGCTGCCGACCCGTTCTATGGCCGTGTACTGCAAGGTCGCGGCCAGCAGGCCGGGGAAAAGGCCCAGCGCCAGGCTGATGCCCGCCTGTTCCAGGTTCATCGATCCCCATACGTGGATGTCGCCCGACAGGGTGAAGGACACCGCCGCGAACCCGATGACATAGAAGGTGGCCGTCAGCGGCCTGAGCCCCTTGAGCAGCACCTGGACCAGGATGACGTAGATGGAGAAGGTGGCCATGGCCCCCAGGGCGTAGGCCAGCCCCGTGCCGTTCACCTCGCGCAGGAAGGCGTCGTAGAAGACTAGGCAGCAGCCGGTCATGACCAGAATCAGGGAGAAAATGACCGCCCGGTTGATGCGCATGCGCAGGAACTGGGAGGAGAGCAGGGTCACGGCCATGGGGTGTCCGTACAGGACCAGAGCCGCCGTGGAGGCCGGGATGGTCTCCAGCGCGTAGACGAAGCAGGAGGTCTGCATCCAACAGACCACCAGCCCCAGAAAGGCGCACTTGGCCAGGTCGGGCAGCGAGATGCGCAGCATCCGGGGGGACTTGACCAGCAGGTAGACGAACAGCATGGCCGTGGCCAGGGTGAAGCGCGTCTGCATCATCACCGCGCCGTCCATGCCCGCCGCGTAGCCGAACTTGACCAGGATGGCCATGGAGCCGAAGCAGGCGGCCGAGATCAGCGCATAAATGAGCCCCTGGAGCATGGTGCTATTCCGGTCTGGCCATGTAGGCCATGTATTCCTGGTTGCCCTTGGGGCCCAGAATCTGGGACGGCACCACGCCGCGCACGGTCAGCCCCAGCTCGGTCTCGCAGAACCCGACCACCGTATCCACGGTTTCCTGTTGCAGCCGCTTGCTGCGGACCACGCCCTTGTCGGTCTGGCCCGGCCCCACCTCGAACTGCGGCTTGATCAGCACCACCAGCTCGCCGCCGGGCTTGAGGAACTGCAGGCATGCGGGCAGGATCTTGGTCAGGGAGATGAACGACACGTCGGCCACGATCACGTCCACCGGCTCGGGGATCAGGTCGGGCTCGGCGTGGCGCACGTTGGTCCGCTCCAGGTTGATCACCCGCTCGTCCTGCCTGAGCTTTTCGTGCAGCTGGCCGTAGCCCACGTCCACGGCATAGACCCGGACCGCCCCGTACTGGAGCATGCAGTCCGTGAACCCGCCCGTGGACGCGCCCGCGTCCAGCGCGACCTTGCCCGTGAAATCGATGGAGAATTCCTCGATGGCCGTGAGCAGCTTGTACGCCCCGCGCGACACGAAGCGCTCGTCGTGCGGGACCACGAATTCCGTTTCCGGGTCGAACTGCTGGCCCGGCTTGATAACCGGCGTCTTCTGGCCGCGGTCCATGTAGTGGACCTTGCCGGCCATGATCAGCCGCTTGGCCTTGCCACGGCTCTCCACAAGGCCCTGCTGGGCCAGGAGCTGATCCGCGCGTTGTTTCTTGGGCATGGTGTGTGCCTCCGGCGGCCGGGGGAAGGGAGGGAAAAACCCTTTGAAAAGGGTTCTTTCCCTCCCTTCCCCCGGACCCCCATCCC
>NZ_JBGLYH010000034.1:0-43857 GCF_041414475.1 Pseudodesulfovibrio karagichevae | reverse complement strand
CCCCGGACCCCCATCCCCCTTTCCTTCCTAAACTTTTTATAGCCGCTTCGCGGGCCGGAGCTCACAAAACGAACCCTCGCCGCCTCAACGAGCCAAGGCCCCGCCAACCTCCCTCCAAATGGAGCGATTCGGGTGCTTCAGCACCCGACAGCGGCTCTCTCCCCCGCGCTGGCACAAGGCTTTCGAGAGTGGTGTAGCTGTGCATTTTCTTCCGGCCGGGGCAACCGCAGCGTAGCCGTCTACGTGAGGATTGCCCCGGCCGGAAAAAATGTGCAGATGCGCCGCTATCGGAAGCCGCTTTTCGAGCCTAAACCTTATGGACTACGTGGAGGACGACTCCCCACACTTGAAAATCCGTCTCCTCCGAGAGCGGAATGACCCCATATTCCGGATTCTCGGGAGCGAGCTCCAGGCCCATGGGGGTCTTTCTCAGCCTCTTCACCGTGAACTCCCCATCCACCAACGCGATGATGACTTGGCCCGGCCTGGGGTCCAGGGAGCGATCCACCACCAGAAGATCGCCGTGGTGGATGCCCGCGCCGATCATGGAATCCCCGGACACGCGCACGAAATAGGTCGACTCCGGACGCGCCACCAAAAGCTCGTTCAGGTCCAGCCTTTTCTCCAGATACTCCTCGGCGGGCGACGGGAACCCGGCCGGGACCGACTCCCCGGCCAGGGGCACGGCCAGCCGCGACCGGGAACCCGGCCGGGCCACCGCCCGGACGCACCAGCCCGGCGGAAGCGCCGTATGCAGACAAGAATCCATATAGCATCCCTCATTGTCAATCTTGATAAAACATTTTCTGAAAAAATGGAAATAATGTCAATCTCAATAAAACATAGAATGATTCTGGAGAAGACGGAATGGGCGGGGAAACGGCGGTGGGCCGGGGCGGACGGCTTGCAATCGCAACCGAAATCATGCACGTTTTTTGCGCTATACCACGAGATGCGGCCCATGGACGGCCGATACAATGTTTCCATATCGGAGGAAAGATGAAGCGACGTGACTTTTTGAGCAAGGCGGCCATCGCCGGTCTGGCGGGGGGCACCGCCCTGCTGGCGGCCTGCAACGACGACACCAAGAAAGCCGAGGGCGGCAAGGGCGAGGCCAACCAGGCCGCGGCCCCGGCCCAGGTCGGCAAGACCGTGCACTGGAAGATGGTCACCACCTGGCCGCCCAAGTTCCCCATCCTGCAGACTGGGGCCGAGGACCTGGCCAAGCGGGTCGAGGTCATGAGCAACGGCCGCATGAAGATCGACGTCTACGCGGCCAACGAGCTGGTGCCCGGCCTGGGCGTGTTCGACGCCGTGTCCCAGGGCACCGCCGAGTGCGGTTCCGGCTCCCCCTATTACTGGGCGGGCAAGGACCCGGCGTGCCAGTGGTTTTCCGCCGTGCCTTTCGGCCTGAACGCCCAGGGTCTGAACGCCTGGTTCTACTCCGGCGGCGGGCTCGACCTGTGGGACGAGGTCTACGGCCAGTTCAACCTCATCGGCCGCCCCATGGGCAACACCGGCGTGCAGATGGCCGGTTGGTTCAACCGCGAGATCAACTCCATCGACGATTTCAAGGGCCTCAAGATGCGCATCCCCGGCCTGGGTGGCAAGGTCATCGCCCGCGCGGGCGGCACGGTCGTGCTCCTGCCCGGCGGTGAGATCTTCACCTCGCTCGAGCGCGGCGTGATCGACGCCACCGAGTGGGTCGGCCCCCTGCACGACCTGCGCATGGGCTTCTACCAGGCCGCCAAGTACTATTACACCCCGGGCTGGCACGAGGGCGGTAGCTGTCTCGACGTCATGTTCAACAAGGACAAGTTCAACGCCCTGCCCTCGGACCTCAAGGCCATCTGCGAGGCCGCCGCGGCCCAGACCAACATGCAGGCCCTGTGCGACTTCGAGGCCCAGAACGGCGCGGCCCTCAAGGAACTGGTCGAGAAACACCACGTCCAGGTCCGCAAGCTCACCCCCGAGACCCTGGCCGACCTCCGCGTCCTGGCCCGCGAAGTGGTCGCCGAAGAGGCCACCAAGTCGCCCATGGCCACCAAGGTCGCCAAGGGGTTCAACGAGTTCCAGAAACAATGGGGCTCCTGGGCCGACGTCTCGTCGCGCACCTACTTCGACACCATGTCCATCGGCGTTTAGTCCGGCGCATTGGCGCAAAAACAAGGCGCGGCTGCCCCTTCGGGTGGCCGCGTCTTTTTTTGCGCCTCGCGCCGGAGTGTCGGCTTCGGATAGCGGCGGATCTGCGCATTTTTCGAGAGGACGTCCGATCCTCACGTAGAGGGACTACGCTGCGGTCGGCCGTCCCCTCGAAAAATGCACATCTCCACCACTCTCCAAAGCCTTGGTGCGGGGATGGGGGCGTGCGGGCGCGGGGGATTGTGCGGGCGGCACGGCGCTACGCTGGTGCCGCTTGGGGGCGTGGTGGGCGGACGTTGCTGGCGCAACGTCGGGGTTTGGTCCGGCTTGTGCTTAGGCTCCCGGGGCTTTGGCGGGGGTTCGTTGGGGGAGGAGGGCGGCGGCGGAGAGGGCCAGGGAGATGCCTACCCCGGCGAAGCTGAAGAGCTTGAGGCCGGTCCAGGCGGCGGCGATGCCCAGGGTGCCTCCGGCGAGCATGGCCAGGAGCATGGTGCGCGGGTTGATGGGGCGCTTGCCCCAGGCCAGGATGGCCACGAACATGGGGGCGACCACGCCGCAGACATAGATGTCGTTGGCGGCCAGGAGCAGAGACAGGATGCCGCCGCCGGACTTGGCCACCACCAGCGCGCCCAGGCCGATGCCGAGCATGAGCAGGCGGCAGCGGGCCGTGCTTTTGCCGCCGATGAGGTCGTGCTCCAGGATGGTGGCCGCCGTGATCAGGCAGGAATCGGCCGAGGAGACGATGGCCGAGAGCAGAGCGAAGATGAGGGCGGTCCCGGCCCAGGCGGGCATGACCGAGGGCACGACCTGGGTCAGGATGGAGTCCACGTCCGTTCCGGCCGGGGCCAGGCCACGTGCGTACAGGCCGATGCAGACGATGAGCACGGCGGACAGGGCGATGCCGAGGCTGCCGAACAGCGCGCCCCGCTTAGCCTGCCCTTCGGTGCGGGCGGAGAAGAGCCGCCCGAAGAGCATGGGGCAGACCACGTAGCTGCCGCCCACGATGAGCATGAAATAGGTCCACTTGGACAGCGGGAACGCCTCGTTGGTCCATTGCAGGTCCACGTCGGTCAGGGAGATCGGGGAAGCGGTGGCCGTGTAGTACAGGGCCAGGCCCAGCCCGGCCGCGACCAGGCCGTACTGGACCACGTCGCTCTTCATGATCGAGTTCTGCCCGCCGAGCAGGGTGTAGGCGGTGATGGCCGCCGCGCAGCCCATCAGCGCCGTGGAATGGTCCATGCCGGACAGGGCGGTGGCCGCCTTGGCCGCGGCGATGTACTGGGCGGCCAGGATCGAAGCCCAGGCCGGGACGATGATCAGGGCGGTCAGCCTGCGCGTGGCGGGCGAGATGAACTTTTCGGCCATGTCGGGCAGGGTGCAGACCCCGCTCTTGCGCACCTTGGCCGCCAGCAGGGTGCCGAGCACGAGCAGACCGGCCGCGCCCGAGCCGAGCCACCAGAAGGCGGGCGTACCGGCGGAAAAGGCCAGCCCGGTCATGCCGATGGTCGCCGACGCGCCCACGCAGGAGGCCACGATGGACACCCCGACCACGCCCGCGCCGCGATGCCGTCCGGCCACGGCGAAGTCCTCGAAGTCCTTGCGCTTGGCGTATTCGTAGACGCCCATCCCGATGAACAGGGCGAAGTAGAGGGCGAGCAGGGTCATGGCGGTCTCCTTACAGGTGGGCGCGGGCCGTTATGGCGTCGCGCACGGCCGCGCCCAGGCGGGCCGTCTCAGGCCGGTTGATGATATACGGGGGCATGGCGTAGATCAGCCTGCCGAAGGGCCGCAGCCACACGCCGTGGTCCACGAAAAAGCGTTGCAGGCCCGGCACGTTGACCGGGTTCTCCATCTCGACCACGCCGATGGCCCCGAGGACCCGGACGTCGGCCACGCCCGGCAACTCGCGGCAGGGGCCGAAGCTCTCTTTGAGCCACCCTTCGACCGCATGGACCTGGGCCCGCCAGTCCGTGCTCCGGAGGATGCCCAGGCTGGCCCGGGCCACGGCGCAGGCAAGCGGGTTGCCCATGAAGGTCGGGCCGTGCATGAACACCCCGCCGTCGGCGGAAATGGTCCGGGCTACGTCGCCGGTGGCCAGGACCGCGGCCAGGGTCATGGTCCCGCCGGTCAGGGCCTTGCCCACGCACAGGATGTCCGGGGTCACGCCGCCCCATTCGCAGGCGAACAGCTTGCCGGTCCGGCCGAACCCGGTGGCGATCTCGTCCAGGATGAGCAGTACGTCGTGCTCGTCGGCCAGGCGGCGCAACCGGCGCAGGTACTCCGGGTGGTAGAAGCGCATGCCGCCCGCGCCCTGGACGATGGGCTCCACGATGATGGCCGCGATTTCGCCGCTCCGTTCCCGGAAGATGCGTTCCGTCTCCCGGAAGCATTCGGGATCGAACGGGGCGTGGAACGGGCAGTCCGGCACGGGCGCGAAGATCTGTTTGGGCAGCAGGCCGGAAAAGAGATGGTGCATGCCGTTGTCCGGGTCGCACACGGACATGGCCCCGCAGGTGTCGCCGTGGTAGCCGCCGCGCACGGTGAACAGCCGGGTGCGTTCGGTCTGTCCCCTGGCCTGCATGTATTGCAGCGCCATCTTTATGGCCGCCTCCACGCTGACCGAGCCGGAATCGGCCAGGAAGACGTGCTCCAGGCCGTCCGGGGCCATGTCCAGGAGGTCCCGGCACAGGCCGATGGCCGGGTCGTGGGTCAGGCCGCCGAACATGACGTGGGGCATGCGGCCCAGCTGGGCGCGGGCGGCCCGCGTCAGCTCCGGGTGGGCGTAGCCGTGGATGGCGCACCACCAGGAGGCCATGCCGTCGATCAGCTCGCGGCCGTCGTCCAGGACGATGCGCGTGCCCCGTGCCGAGCGGACCTTGTTTACGGGTAGCGGCTCGAGGGCCGAGGTGTAGGGATGCCAGATGTGGTCCCGGTCGAAATCGAGCCCGCCGTCCACGGGCCGGGGCTGCGGCAGCCTGTCCAGGGCTCGGGCCGCGTGGGCCGTGACCTCGGCCACGGGAGCGCCGGGGAGGTGCGGGATGTCCGCCAGGATAGGCGCGCCGCTCATCTCGGCGATGGTCTTCACGTTGTCGCGGCGCAGCCATGCGTCGCCCTCGGTCGGGGGCGTGGCGTTGGTCATGACCACCCCGGCCACGTCCAGGCCATGCCCGCGCAGGGTCTCCACGGTCATGAGCGCGTGGTTGACCACGCCCAGCCGGTTGTCCGCGACCACGATGACCGGCAGGTCGAGCCGTTGCATCAGGTCGAGCATGGTCCGCCCGTTGCCGAGCGGCACGGCGCAGCCGCCCGCGCCCTCTACGAGCACGGTGTCGTAGCCGTGGCCGAGCGCTTCGAGCCCGGCGGCGAGTTCGTCGGGGTCCAGCGTCTCCCCGGCCATCTCGGCGGCCAGGTGCGGGGAGCAGGCCGGGACGAACTTGCGGCAGCACGCCTCGGGGTAGCCGCCCGGGAAGTACTCCTCAGTGAACCGAGAGTAGACCGTCGGGTCTTCGGCCACGAGGCGTCCGTCGCGCTCCGGGCAGCCCGTCTGGACCGGTTTCAGGGCCACGGCCCGGCGTCCGGCGTCCAGAAGCGCCCGCAGCAGGGCGGCGGTGGCCAGTGTCTTGCCGACGTCGGTGTCGGTGCCGGTGATGAAGTATCCGTTCATGGGAACTGGTGGTTGTGTGCAGGGGAGGGGTTCCCGGTGCAGGGGCGCAACCCTACACCGCTCGGCGGATTAGGGCAAGTCGGCCCGGAGAGGGGCGATGTAAACAGCTGTTTATATTAACGTATGATGTGATAGTCATGGGTGGCCGCGAAAAAAAGCCCCTGTCCACGGATGGACAGGGGCTTTGGTTTCAGGCGGTTAGTCGCCGAAGACCACCGAGGGAAGCCAGGTGGCCAGCTCGGGGAAGATGACGACCAGGCCCAGGCCCAGGAGCTGGAGCAGGACAAAGGGGATGATGCCTTTGTATATCTGCCCGGTGCGCACGTACGGCGGGGCCACGCCCTTGAGGAAGAAGAGCGAGAAGCCGAACGGCGGGGTCATGAACGAGGTCTGCAGGTTGATGGCGAACAGGATGGCGAACCACAGGGGGTTGAAGCCGAAGTCGTGCATGATCGGGGCCAGCACCGGGATGTGGATGAAGGTGATCTCTATGAAGTCCAGGAAGAAGCCGATGACGAAGATGATCGTCATGACGATGAGCATCACGGTCCATTTCCCGAAGGCCAGGTGGGTGATGTAGTCGCGGATGACGTGGTCGCCGCCGAGCCCCCGGAAGACCAGGCCGAAGGCGCCCGCGCCCACCAGGATGATGAAGACCATGGAGGTCAGCACCGTGGTGGTCATCATGGTCTCGCGCAGCCGCTCGAAGGTGAACCGCCGGTTGACCATGGACAGGAGCACCGCGCCGGACGCGCCCACGGCCGCCGCCTCGGTGGGCGAGGCCACGCCCGCGAAGATGGAGCCGAGCACGCAGGTCATGAGCAGCAGCGGCGGCACCAGGGCCTTGGCCACCCGCTTCCACAGCCCGGCGGCCAGGATCTCCTGCCACTCCTCGTCCGGGATGGTCGGGGCGCAGGCCTTGTTGAAGTGCGAGTAGATCAGGATGTAGACGCAGTACAGGCCGACCAGGAGCATGCCGGGGATGACCGCGCCCATGAACAGGTCGCCCACGGACACGCCGATGATGTCGCCCAGCAGCACGAGCACGATGGACGGCGGGATGATCTGCCCCAGCGTGCCCGAGGCCGAGATCACGCCCGTGGCCAGCTCGGTCTGGTAGCCGCGCCGGAGCATGGTCGGCAGGGAGATGAGGCCCATGGTCACCACGGTGGCCCCGACGATGCCGGTGGACGCGCCGAGCAGCATGCCCACGATGACCACGGACACGGCCAGGCCGCCGCACATGCGCCCGAAGAGCAGGGCCATGGTCTCGAGCAGGTCTTCCGCCAGCCCGGAGCGTTCGAGCATGACGCCCATGAAGATGAACAGGGGCACGGCCAGCAGGGTCTGGTTGGTCATAGTGCCCCAGATGCGCATGGGCAGCAGGTTGAAGAAGTCCCAGCCGAAGCCGATGAGGCCGAAGACCAGGGAGGTGCCGAGCAGGGTGAAGGCCACGGGAAAGCCGATCATCAGGAGCAGGGTCAGGACCCCGAACATGATCAGGGGGAGCGCTTCCATCATCTAGGCACCCTTCCCTTTGGCCGGAACGGCCTTTTCCGTGGTGCCGGGAGCCGGTTCGTACGGCTTGCCGATGATTTCCAGGAAGGCCTTGACGCCCATGGACACGCCCTGCAGGGCGACCAGGACGAAGCCGATGAGGATGAAGGCCTTGAGCACATAGCGGGCCGGGAGCCCGCCGGGGTCGGGCGACCCCTCGTGAATGGCCAGGGACATGCTGAAGAACTTCCAGGAGGTGTCCAGCACCAGGAAGCAGCCGGGCAGCAGGAAGAAGAGCACGCCGAGAAAATTGATCCACGCCCGGGCCTTGCGGCTGAGGCGCTGGTAGATGACGTCCACGCGCACGTGTTCGTCCTTGAGCAGGGTGTAACCCGCGCCGAGCAGGAACATGGCCCCGAACAGGTGCCATTCCAGTTCCTGGACCGCCACGAAGGTGGTATCGAACGCGTATCGCATGATCACGTCCCCGGTCACCACCACGACCATGAGCAGGGAGATGTACCCCGCCAGTTTGCCGACCCATTCGTTGAGCCGGTCGATGTTTCGTACCAAGCCGAGCAGAAATGCCATCGAAATCCTTCCTTGCAAAGCGGCGACTGGTCGCCAATAACGAATTATATGAAAGCATTACCAGGCGGCGCGCACGCGGGGCCGGCCTCAATGCCCTGGTGGTTTGTGCAAAGAATGGTGCAACCTAGCAGAACTGCGATGGGTTGTAAAAAGATAGAAAGGTGGGGCGGCGGCGGAAAGTCAGGCACGGCGGGGGTTGCCGGGGGACGGCGCGGTCTGTTTCCGCACTCCGGCGCCCTGTTTTTCGTTCCGCGCCCCTCCACCGGGGCGTCGTGGAGGGGGAAACCGGCCAGGAAACGGTTTTTCCATGAAAAAACGCAAAAAAAGCCCGGTCCGGCGTGTTGCCGGACCGGGCGGTCTTTCGATTCGGGGAAGCCCCTCCCCTAGTACTGCAGGTCGTCCTCGCTCATGGCCGTGGCGAACCGCTTGTAGACCCATGACTGGTAGCCGATGACGATGGGCACGAAGACCAGGGCCACGCCGAGCATGATCTCCAGTGTCAGGGGGCTCGACGCCGAGTTCATGATGGTCAGGCTGTTGGCCGGGTTCGGGTTGGACGGGATGATCGCCGGGAAGATGCCGACCACGCCGAACAGGGCCGTGCCGCCGATGTACAGGCCGCTGGAGGCCCAGGCCATCCAGTACTTGCCCGCGCCGAGATAGGTGCGCATGAGCACC
This sequence comes from Pseudodesulfovibrio karagichevae, assembly GCF_041414475.1. Classification (NCBI taxonomy): domain Bacteria; kingdom Pseudomonadati; phylum Thermodesulfobacteriota; class Desulfovibrionia; order Desulfovibrionales; family Desulfovibrionaceae; genus Pseudodesulfovibrio; species Pseudodesulfovibrio karagichevae. The sequence goes on along the minus strand of NZ_JBGLYH010000034.1, from coordinate 35,285 downwards.
AGGCCGGCCACGGGCAGGAGCAGGATGACGAACAGCACCGGGTAGACCATGTAGTTGGCGAACAGCTGGGTGGACATGGCGGTGTAGGCCAGGAACAGCACGGTCAGGACGACCACGCCGGGCCACAGCTTGGTGGCCACGTTTTCCGCCCGCGCCTTGAGCTCGCCGGTGGTCCGGATGCACAGCCACAGGGCCCCGTGCATCATGAAGATGGTCACGAACAGGACGCCGCCCGCGATGCCGTACGGGTTGAGCAGACCGAACAGTCCGGCCTGGGAGAACCCGGTCTCATCCAGCGGAATGCCCTGGAAGATGTTGCCGAAGGCCACGCCCAGCAGCAGGGCGGGCAGGAAGGAACAGACCGCGTGGGCGGTATCCCATATCTTTTTCCAGGTTTCGCTTTCCACCTTGGAGCGGAATTCGAAGGATACGCCGCGCACGATCAGGGTGAACAGGAGCAGCATGAGCGCCAGGTACAGCCCGCTGAACATCTGCGCGTAGGCATAGGGGAAGGCGGCGAAGGTCACGCCGCCGGCCGAGATCAGCCAGACTTCGTTGCCGTCCCAGAAGGGGCCGGTGGCGTTGAGAACGGCGCGTTTGTCGGCCTCGGACCGGGCCAGGAAGGGCAGCAGGGTGCCCACGCCCAGGTCGAAACCGTCGAGGATGAAGTAGACGGCCCAGAGCACGCCCCAGAGGATGAACCAGATCATCGCCAGGTAGTAGTGCAGCGAACCGGTTTCCATCAAAGTAGTCATAGATTTTCTCCTTTATTCGCTGGGATTAGGCCTGGATGGGCGTGTTGTCCTCGGGACCCTTCTTGGCCAGCTTGACCATCAGCCAGATGCCGACGGCGCCGAGCAGGGCGTAGAGAACGGTCATCAGCACCAGGGTGAAGCCCACCTCTCCGGCTCCCACCGGGGAGACCGCGTCCGAGGTGCGCATGAGCCCGTAGACGATCCACGGCTGGCGACCCACCTCGGTCAGCGTCCAGCCAGCCCACAACGCGAAGTAGGGCAGCGGGATACAGAAGGGCAGCGCCTTGAGCAGACGAGGATAGTTGTCCAGCTTGTTGCGCACCAGGAATCCGAAGCCGGCCAGCAGGATGAACAGGGTGCCCAGGCCGACCATCAGCCGGAAGGAGAGGAAGGACAGGACCACGGGGGGCCGGTCTTCCTTGGGGAAGTCGCTCAGTCCCTTCACCTCGGCGTTGAAGTCGTTGTAGGCCAAAAAGCTCAGCACGCCGGGCAGGGGCAGGGCTTCGAGCACGTTGCCGTCCTCGCCCGGAATGAGCAGGAGATACATGGGAGCGTTTTTCTGGGTCACCCAGTGGGACTCCATGGCCGCCAGCTTGGCGGGCTGGGTGTCGGACAGGTTGTTGCCGTGGATGTGGCCTTCGGCCGCGGTGAAGAGGGCGAAGACCAGGGCCACGGAGATGCCCAGATTGAAGGATTTCTGGAAGAATTCGGTGTTGCTCTTGCGCAGCAGGTGCCACGCGGAAATGCCGACGATGAAGAACCCGGCCAGGAGCAGGGACGCCGGAACCACGTGGAAGAACTCCAGCCAGGCGTACTTGTTGGTGATGACCGCGAAGAAGTCGGTCAGCTCGGCCCGGCCGTTGCGCAGGACGTAGCCCACGGGGTTCTGCATGAAGCCGTTGGCGATGAGAATCCAGATGGCCGACAGGTTGGAGGCGCCGGCCACCAGCCATGCGGTGATGGCGTGGGCCTTGGGCGAGAGCTTGTCCCAGCCGAAGTGCCAGACGCCGATGAAGGTGGATTCAAGGAAGAAGGCCGCCGTGGCCTCGATGGCCAGCAGCGAACCGAAGATGTCGCCCACGTACATGGAGTACCGGGACCAGTTGGTGCCGAACTGGAACTCCAGGGTGATGCCGGTGACCACGCCGAGCGCGAAGTTCACCAGGAACAGTTTCCCCCAGAATTTGGCCATCTTCTTGTACACCTCGTTGCCGGTGCGTACGTAGGCCGTCTCCATGCACGCGATGAGGACGGACAGCCCCAGCGTCAGCGGCACGAAAATGAAGTGGAACATGGTGGCTGCGGCGAATTGCAGCCGGGAAAGCATCAGCACATCCATACAAACCCCCTTGTGGATATTGCTTTGACATACCTCTTACCGTTAACAAAATGCTTAACGTTCAAAGATGCATACATCCGGCCCGTGAACAAATCAAGAATAATTATTGTTCCTGTAAATCATTTTTCATGGACAGGGGCTGGCCTGTGGACTCGAGCACGGCCCGCCAGTAGTTGGAGCAGGTGTTGATGCGCTTCTTGCCCCGGGTGACCACGCCCATGGGGATGTGCACGTACCGTCCGTTCCAGCGGGAGATGACCAGGCCGGTGCGGCCGGACATGCCCGCGTGGACCGCGTGGATGCCCAAAAACGAGCAGTAGATGCGGTCGTTGGCGTTGGCCGGGACCGAGCGGATGATGTAGCTCGGGTCGATGTACTTGAGCGTGGCCTCGATGTTCTGTTTCTTGAAGTGGTCGAGGATCTCCCGCTTGAGCAGGGCGGCGATGTCGCTCAGCTTGACGTTGCCCGAGGCGTCCTGCTTGCCCGAGGCGTCCAGGAGGTCCTGGCCCGCGCCCTCGGCCACCACGATGACCGCGTTGCCGCGCCGTTTCATGCGCTCGTCCAGGGCGGCCAGGAACCCCTTGGGCCCATAGATGTCGAAGGGATCCTCCGGGATGAGGCAGAAGTTGACCTCCTGGCAGGACAGGGCGCTCTGGGCCGCGATGAAGCCCGCGTCCCGGCCCATGACCTTGACCATGCCGATGCCCCAGGGCGCGCCCGTGGCCTCCACGTGCGCTCCCTTGATGGCCATGGCCGCGGTTTCCACCGAGGTGTCGAAGCCGAACGAGGGCGAGACGTAGTTGATGTCGTTGTCGATGGTCTTGGGCAGGCCGACCACGGAGATGGACAGCCCGCGCTTCTCTATCTCGGCCACCACCGTGGAGGCGGCGCGCATGGTCCCGTCGCCGCCGACCATGAACAGGATGGAGACGTTCATGCGCTCCAGCGCGTCCACGATGGCCTCCGGGTCCTGGGGCCCGCGCGAGCTGCCCAGCACCGTGCCGCCGAACTCGTGTATGCGCGAGACGAAATCCGGGGTCAGCTCGATGACGTCGTACCCCTGCTCGGGAATGAACCCGGCCAGGCCGTACTGGATGCCGAGCACCGACGGGACCTTGTATTCATGGAAGGCGGCCATGACGATGGCCCGGATGACGTCGTTCAGGCCGGGGCACAGCCCGCCGCAGGTGACCACCGCGCACTTGGTCTTGCTCGGGTCGTAGTAGATCTTGTCGCGCGGACCGGCGGGCTCGAAATACGTGTGTTCGGGCTTCTTGCGGCTCCTGGGCGCGCCCTCCACGGTCCTGCGGGAGATGTTCACCAGCACGGCGTCGTCTTCCTCGACGAAACGGCCGAATTTGATGGGATTGGCGATCTTGGCCGGGCCCACAGTGGTGATCTGGGTTGATTTGGGCGTAGGGCTTTCGGAATTGCATGTTTTCATCGTCTTGACCTCCCGACTTCAGCAATGGTCCTTTGGCCTACCGTATTATAACGATTTCTCCTTGTGGGCAAACTGTATCTGTGTTTTTTCTCAATACTATAACAGTAACTCACAGGATCGGCACCCGGTTACGGGGCGGGACCGCATCGGGTCTTGACCTTTCCCGGCAAATCCCTATCTAGTGGTTCCGCAGTCATTCGTGATGACCGGAGGATATCAACCCCTATGACCAGTCAGATCAAAACCCTGCTGCTCCTGAGCCTGCTCACCGGCCTGCTGATGGCCCTGGGCGGGGCCATGGGCGGCCGCGCCGGACTGTTTCTGGCCTTCGGATTCGCCATGCTCATGAACGTGGGCAGCTACTGGTATTCGGACAAGATCGTCCTGCGCATGTACAAGGCGCGGCCCCTGTCCCCGGGCGACGCCCCGCACATCCACCGGGTGGTGGGCGAGATGGCCCAGGCCGCGGGCATTCCCAAGCCGCGCATCGTGCTCATCCCCCAGGACGCGCCCAACGCCTTCGCCACGGGCCGCAATCCGCAGAACGCCGTGGTCGCGGTCACGCGCGGCATCGTCAACATCCTGGACCCCGACGAACTCAAGGGCGTGCTCGCCCACGAGCTCGGCCACATCGTCAACCGCGACATCCTCATCCAGACCGTCGCGGCCGTGCTGGCCGGGGCCATCGTGTTCATCGCCAACATGCTCCAGTTCACCGCCATCTTCGGCGGCTTCTCCCGCGACGAGGAGGGCGGCAATCCCCTGGCCGCCCTGGCCATGGCCTTTCTCGCGCCCATCGCCGCCACCCTGATCCAGATGGCCATCTCCCGTTCGCGCGAGTACCTGGCCGACGCCACCGGCGCGCGCCTGTCCAACCCGAACGACCTCGCCGACGCCCTGTCCAAGCTCGACGCCGCGTCCCAGCGGGTGCCGCTTGAGGGCAACCCGGTCACGGAGAACCTGTTCATCGTCAACCCGTTCAGCGGGCGCCGGGCCGCGTCCCTGTTCGCCACCCATCCGCCCATTGAAGACCGCATCGCGCGCCTTCGGGCCATGGCTCAAGGCAGGTAACATGCACCGTTTCGCATCCCCGTTTTTCCTTCTCCTTTTCCTTGTCTGCTTCGCCTCCGTCCCGGCCCATGCCGCCGACCGCCGCACCCCGGTGGTCCTCGCCGTGGAGGCCGTCAGCCCCTCGGTGGTCAACATCACCGTGACCTCCACGGTCCGGGGCGGCGACGGCTCGCCTTTCGGCGATCCCTTTTTCGACCAGCTCTTCAAGGGCTACTACGGCCAGCGGCCCCGCAAGTCCCAGAGCCTCGGCTCGGGCGTGATCATCGACGGCAAAAAGGCGCTGGTCCTGACCAACGCCCACGTCATCGCCTCGGGCGGCGACATCTCGGTCCGCCTCAAGGACGGCCGCGAGTTCAAGGCCGACCTGGTGGGCTCGGACGCTGACTTCGACCTGGCCGTGCTCAAGCTCGAAAACGCCAGGGACCTGCCCCAGGTCGCCATGGGCGATTCGGACGGCATCTACATCGGCGAGACCGTCATCGCCATCGGCAATCCCTTCGGCTACTCCAACACCGTGACCACCGGCGTGGTCTCGGCCCTGAACCGGCCCATGAAGACCAACGGCGGGGCCTTCGGCAGCTTCATCCAGACCGACGCGGCCATCAACCCCGGCAATTCCGGCGGCCCGCTGCTGAACATCAACGGCGAGCTCATCGGCATCAACACCGCCATCCAGGCCCGGGCCGAGGGCATCGGCTTCGCCATCCCCATCAACAAGGCCAAGCACGTCATCGCCGAGCTCCTCGACTCCGGCCACGTCGCGCCCATCTGGCTCGGCCTGTTCGGCCAGGACGTGGACCAGGCGGCGGCCCGCTATTTCAATCTCAAGGACCTCAACGGCATGCTCGTCACCGAGGTCTATCCCGGCACCCCGGCCGCCGATGCGCTGGTCAAGCCCGGCGACGTGGTCCTGTCCTTCAACGACCGGACCGTCACCGACAAGAGCGATTACCTGACCCGGCTGTTCAGCGTGACCAAGTCCGAGTCCGTCAACCTCGTCACCCTGCGCGACGGTCACCAGATTCGTCTGCACCTCCAGCCCCAGGTTCTGGACAAGGCCAAGGCGCTGGACCTGGTGCGCACCCGCTGGGGCTTCGAGCTCGCCGACAGGCAGCAGGGGCCGGGCGCGGAAGTGACCACCGTCGTCCCCGGCTCGGCGGCGGCCAAGCTCGGGCTGCAACAGGGCGACATCATTCACCAGATAGGCAACCGCAGCCTGCGTTCGGGCATCGATCTGCTCAACGCCTTCCTGCGCAACCGCATGCAGAAGACGGTCATGATGCGCGTCCAGCGTGGGCGCAGCCTCTACACCGTCCGGCTGACCCTCTAGCAAGGAGCCTTCCCATTCCACCCGACCAACAACGTTACTGGGCCGACAAATGTGCGGCCAAGACCTTCACCACCCCGTTCCGGCTCGACGTGTTCAGCGAGCACGTCCCGGACGCGAAGGCCCGCATATTGGACTTCGGCTGCGGCTACGGCCGGATCATGGCCGAACTGGCCCAGGCCGGATACACCGACCTGACCGGCATCGACTTCTCCGAACCCCTGATCCGGCGCGGCCTCGAGGAACACCCCGAGCTCAACCTGGCCGCCTATCCCGGCGGCCCCCTGCCGTACGCGGACGACACCTTCGACGCCGCCATCATGCTCGCGGTCTTCACCTGCATGATCGAAACCCGCACTCAGGCCGAGGCCCTGCTCGAACTCAAGCGCGTGCTCAGGCCCGGCGGCGTGCTCTACGTCAACGACTTCCTGCTCAACCGCGACCGCCGCAACCTCGACCGCTACCAGCTCGGCCAGGAGAAATACGGCCTCTACGGGGTGTTCGACGTGGACGACGGCGGCACCCTGCGCCACCACGACCGCAACCACATGGAGGCCCTGTTCTCCGGCTTCGAGACCCTGGTCTTCGAAGAGGTGGGGTATGAAACCATGCACGGCCACCATTCCAACGGCTTCTATGCCGTCGTGAAAATGCCCGGTTAGCAACGAGGCGGGAGGGGAATGGCTCCGGCGGGCCCTCGCCGGGCGGGCGTCTCCGAGCCTCCAGCCGTTGGCGAGTCTGCGAGCCCTACGGATGAGGACAGCAGCGATCGGGCAGGGCGCTGCCCTATCGCTGCTGTCGACGGCTCTAAGACCGAGCAAGCTCGGCCTAAGACCCGACGCGCCCCCGCTTAAGGCCGAGGGCCTTAAGAATCCCGTGTTCGCTTCGCTCAGGGGCGTACGGCTGCGGAAGGCCGCGAAGGGGAACGCCTTGCGCCGTGCCGTATCAAAATACAGTCTCACCCATGGTAATAAAACGCCGCAAGATTGCTTGGGCGGCTTATGCCTACCCCTGCCGGCGACGTGGACAACCTTCTCGAAGGGTTTCGCCACACAAAAAAATTCATTGTCCTGTCCCCATGCGCTTCTGCCGAAGGCGCACAAAGCGTTTGGGAGATGCTTAAGAACCCTCTTCAAAGGGACAAGACCGCGCGAACAGGGGACTGAACCAATAGCCAACGAAGAAGAGGCGGCAGACAAACCGGCCGCTCACCGCGGCGAAAGTCTCCCCTGCGCTTCCGTCGATCGAAAGACAAAACACCAGGCTGCGATGCCCGGCGTTGTTCGTTCAATCTCAGGGGGTCAGCTCAGGCCGACTTCGGTGAACCGCTCGTCCTCCTGCAGCAGATCGAAGAACGGGACGCGGTGTTGCCTGTCCCGGATTCGCAGGCCCAACTTCACCCGGCATTGCTTTGTATTGGGCTGGCGGGAGACGTTGCGTTCGATGATCTCGATCTGTTCCTCATGAATCCGTTCTGTCACCTCGTCGAGCAGGTCAAGGCCGCCCGTCCATTCGAGACGCAGCGAATAGAACTGGTCGCCGCTGATGGGCAGACGATGGAGCGCGTAGAGAGCGATCAGGACCAGCAGGGTCAGCGGAACGGCGATGACGTACTCGCCCAGGCCGACCGTCACGCCGATGGCCGAGACCACCCAGATGGAGGCGGCCGTTGTCAGCCCGCGCACGAAATCCTGGCTCTTCACGATGGTTCCGGCCCCGAGAAAGCCGATGCCCGTTATCACGCCCGCGGCCGTGCGGGCGGGGTCCATGCGGATGGCGGAGTCCGCTCCCATGTTCATCTCGATGGAGAGTTTCTGGAACGTGACGATGATGGCCGCCGATCCCATGCACACCAGAATGTTCGTGCGCAACCCTGCGGCCCGGCCCCTGATCTGCCGCTCCACACCGACCAAGCCGCCCAGGAGCATGGCCATCAGGAGGCGGACGACGAAAATCCAATCGTTGCTGATGATATCCAGTATATGCGACATAGGACCTCTCTATTTTTTTGCCGAAGGGGAACCGGCACTTCAACCCATATGCCCCTGTATCCAGTCTGTCATCTTGAAATAAAGACGCTTGCCCGGCCATGGGCCAGGAAAAGGGGGGCCTTGCCGCTTCAAGTCAAGGCTCGCCATATTTTAGCCCGTATTTCGGTGAATTGCCGCTGAATGCATGCGCGGAAAAGACCGCTGTTCTACTTGCCCCCTTTCAAGAGGTTCTTAAGCGGGGTCCGGGGCGCAAAAAGAAGGGCTGCTCCATCAGGAGCAGCCCTTCTTGCTTATCGGTAATGCGGCCGTCTATTTCAATATATCCGGACGGGCGATCTCGACCTTGGCGTTCTTGCTCAGGTCGTCCATGAAGGCGGCCACGGCTTCGCGGCGGTAGTTCTGTCCTGCCTGATCCAGCCAGAACTGCTTCTGTTCCTTCCAGGAGGCGTCGGACGCCGGGATGCGCTCGTTGAGCCGGGCCACGACGGCCCCGCCGCCGGGCATGGTGTAGACGAGCTTGAACCAGTCCTTGTTCTTGGCGTTGAAGGCGGCCTTGGCCAGCGGCTGGCTCTCGCCCAGGGCGGGGATGTTGCCCTGGCGGTTGAACGCCCCGGTGGTCTTGATGCGCGAGGCGTACCGCTTGGCGGCGGCCTCGGCGTCGGGGCCGGTCAGGGCCGCGTGGATCTTGTCGGCCTCGTTCTGGGCCAGCTCCGCGCCCTTCTGGTTCTGGAGGGTGTTGACGATGGTCTGGCGGACCAGATTCAGCGCCATGACCGAGGGCGGAGTGTCCTCGACCTTTTCCACGAGCATGTAGCCGCCGTTGACGGCCACCGGGCTCTTGTAGGCCTCGCCGGGGGTCAGCGCGGACACGGCCTTGGCCGCGTCGGCGGACATGCCGAAGGTCTGGGCCAGGTACTGGGCGGGCATGGGGTCGGTGGTCTCGGTTTTGAGGCCGAGCTCGGAGGCGATGTTCTCCAGGGTCATGCCGGACACGAGGCGGTCGGTGGCCTGATCCAGGAGGTCGTTGGCCTTGTCGGACGCCTTTTCCTCGGCCAGGCGGGTCCTGATCTCGTCCTTGGCTTCCTCAAGGGTCTTGGTGGACCCTTCCTTCTTGTCCTCGACCTTGATGACGTGCCAGCCGAACCGGGTCTTGACCGGTTCGGACACCTCGCCCTTGTTCAGGGCGAAGGCGGCTTTTTCGAACGCGGGGACCATGGCCCCCTTGCCGAACCAGCCCAGGTCGCCGCCGTTGGGCGCGCTGGGGCCGTCGGAATTGTCCTTGGCGAGCTTGGCGAAGTCCGCGCCTGCCTTGGCTTCCTTGTAGATTTTCTCGATGCGCTCCTTGGCCTTCTTCTGGGCGGCCTCGGAGTCGGAGTCCTTGACCGCGACCAGGATGTGGCGGGCGTGGATCTGTTCGGGAACCTGCATGCCGTCCTTGTTGGCCGCGTAGTACTTCGCGATTTCGTCGTCGGTGACGGTCTGGTACTTGGCCAGGTTCGCCGGGGTGAAGGCGAGGGTCCGCAGGGTTACCTGGGCCGGAATCTTGAAGCGGTCCTGGTTGGCCTTGTAGTAGGCCTCGATCTCGGCCTCGCCGACCTTCACGTCCTTGCGGAAGTCCACGGGCAGGACCTCGATGTAGTCGATGCGGACCTGCTCGCCGAGCCAGTTGAAGATCTGGCGGGCCTGGGGCTCGGACACGTCGGCCGGGGCGCCCACGGCGTCCTTGACCCGCTGCATGGTCAGGTCGTTGCGGTAGCTTTCCTCGAACTCGGCCGGGGTCATGCGGATTTCATTCAGGGCGGCCAGATAGCGCTGCTTGTCGAAGTTGCCCTTGGCGTCCTTGAAGGCGGACACCGAGGCGATGCCCGCAGCCACTTCCTTGTCCGAGGCGCGGATGCCGAGCTTGTCGGCCTGGTCGAGGAGGAGCTTCTCGCTGATCAGCTGGCCCAGAACCAGTTGCTTGAACTGGGGGGACCTGAGCTGCGCGGGGGACACATCCGGGTTGGACCGGCGGAGGTTCTCCGACGCGCGTTCGTACATCCGCTCGTATTCGGCCCGGGTGATGGCCTGGCCGTTCACCGTGGCCACAGTCGGATCGCCGGAGCTGTCCAGCCCGGACATGCCGAAGGCGAAGACGAAGATGAAGATGATGACGGCAAAGAGTATCTTGACGATCCAGCCGGACGCGTTGTTACGCATTATTTCTAACATGTTTGCTCCGATATCTATGATGAACAGGCCGCCTCCCCCGAGGGGGAGGCAACGTCGTGCCGATCTTTAGGACTTGCCTTCCCGAACGGCGTTCAGGAGGCCACCTACCTGGATAATCTGTAGTTCCTTTTCGGTCAAATCATTTGTGACCGGAACGGTTGCCCCATTGCCTGCGGCCAGGTTCACGGTGCCGCCGGGGGTGATTTCCGAGGCCGGGATGGTCAGGTCCACGCCTTCCTCCAGCTTGTCGTAGTCCGAGGGCTCGACCAGCAGCAGGGGCAGGATGCCGAAGTTGATCAGGTTGGCCCGGTGGATGCGGGCCAGGGATTTGACCACCACGGCCTTGACGCCCAGGTGGCGCGGGCCCAGCGCCGCGTGCTCGCGGCTGGAGCCCTGGCCGTAGTTCTCGCCGCCCAGGATGACGCCCTTGCCGTGCTCCTTCATGCGGCCCACGAACCCTTCGTCCACGCGGGAGAAGATGTACTGGCTGATGGCCGGGATGTTCGAGCGCAGCGCGGTGATCTGCGCGCCAGCGGGCAGGATGTGGTCGGTGGTGATGTTGTCGCCGACCTTGAGCAGCACCTTGGCCTCCACGGTCCCGGGCAGCTTGTCGAAGTCCTCCAGGGCCACGATGTTGGGTCCGCGCAGGACCTCCACGGCGGAGCCGTCCTCGGGCGGGAAGACGAACAGGTCTCGGATGGACGGCACGTCGTCGGGCAGGGAGACGCGCTCGGGCGCCGGGCCCCAGCCGGCCGGGTCGGTGAACTCGCCGTCCAGGGCGAGCTTGGCGGCCGTCTGGGCGGAGACCAGGAATATCTGGCCGTCCTGGGTGCCGGAGCGGCCCTCGAAGTTGCGGTTGAAGGTGCGCACGGACACGCCCGCCGAGACGGGCGAGCCGCCCATGCCGATGCACGGGCCGCAGGAACATTCGAGCAGGCGCGCGCCCGCGTCCAGCAGGGGCTCGATGAGCCCTTCGCGGGCGAGCATCTTCATGACCTGCTTGGAGCCGGGGGAGATCATCAGGTCGGTCTCGGGCGGGGTCATGCGCCCGGCCAGGATCTGGGCGGTGTTCTTGAGGTCGGAGTAGGACGAGTTGGTGCAGGAGCCGATGGCCACCTGGTCGATCTTCTTCCCGGCCAGCTCCTTGACCTTGCAGACCTGGTCCGGCATGTGCGGCTGGGCCACCAGGGGCTCCAGCTCGGACAGGTTGATGGTCACGACCTCGTCGTACTCGGCGTCCGCGTCGGCGACCAGTTCCATCCAGTCGTCGGCCCGGCCCATCTTGGCCAGGAAGTCGCGGGTGGTCTCGTCGGACGGGAAGATGGAGGTGGTCGCGCCCAGCTCCGCGCCCATGTTGGTGATGGTCGCGCGGTCGGGCACGGACAGCGAGGCCACGCCGGGACCGGCGTATTCGAAGACCTTGCCCACGCCGCCCTTGACGGTCAGGCGGCGCAAAAGTTCGAGGATGACGTCCTTGCCCTGGGCCCAGCCGGTCAGCTCGCCGGTCAGCTCGACCTTGACGACCTTGGGCATGGGGATGAAGTAGGCCTCGCCCGCCATGGCCAGCGCCACGGACAGGCCGCCCGCGCCCATGGCCATGGAGCCGATGCCGCCCGCCGTGGGGGTGTGGGAGTCGGAGCCGATGAGCGTCGCGCCGGGCTTGGCGAAATTTTCCAGGTGGAGCTGGTGGCAGATGCCGGTGCCCGCGGGCGAGAAGACCGCGCCGGACTTGGCGGCCACGGTGCGCAGGAAGCGGTGGTCGTCCGGGTTGCGGAAGCCCATCTGCAGGGTGTTGTGGTCCACGTAGCTCACGGACAGGTCCGTGCGGACCTTGCCGATGCCGATGGCTTCATACTGGAGCCAGGCCATGGTGCCGGTGGCGTCCTGGGTCAGGGTCTGGTCGATGCGCAGGCCGACTTCCTCGCCGGGAACCATGTTCCCGGAGACGAGATGCTTCTCGATGATCTTGTGGGTGATGTTCTTGCCCATGGTCTCTCCTACAATGCGTTGGTCTCTCTCGAAACCGTCCGGGGGCGGCTCGTCCGGGTCTCTCACCTCCCGGCCGCGCCCCGCACGGGGTGGTCCATGTCCTATTAGGTGCGATCGGCGCGGGGGTCAGAACAGGAAGCCGCTCTTGACGCCTGCCGAAGGCTCCAGCTCCTCGATGCCGAGGTTGATCCGGTTGATCTTGTTGGTGCGGAACTGGATCTCCACGTCCAGGCGCAGCTTGTCCTGCTGGGCCTGGAAGATCTCCTTGTGGAGGTACACGCCGTTGGCCGGGTCCTCTTCGTCCCGCAGCCGACGGACGTCCTGCTTGGTCTTTTCGAGTTCCAGGTTCAGCTGCGCCACCTCCGCCTCAAGGACGCGGACGTCGTCGCTCAGCCGTTTGTCACCGGATTTTGATTCGTCTTCTCGTGTCATCCTTTATCTCGCGTTCCGGTTTGGGTTTCATCTTGCCGGTGGGCAGGGAGTTGTAGAAGTTCCAGAATTCGGGCCAGGTGGCGGTCACCTCGCCGTGGTTTTCGAGCACGATGCCGGGCACGGCGAAGGCGGCCAGGGCGCAGCCCATGGACCAGACCGGGTCCGGGCTGAACCAGGTGCCTTCCCACTGCGGGGTGCCGGGCTTGACATGGATGACGTCGCCGTCGATCTCGTAGCTCGCGCCCATGCGGTCCAGCAGCTCGATGGCCACGTCGTTGTCCGCGCCGGACAGTCTGGCGTCGCCCACCTTGAGCGCCAGGGCCAGGCCGAGCGGCATGAGGTCCGGGGACGCGCCGAGCGGGATGTCCGCCGTTTCGGGCAGGTCGCCCTCCATGGAGGCCACAATGTTCTCGGTGGCCACGTCGATGCGCAGGCCGAGCGCCCGGAGCTGTTCGAGCACGCGGTCGGCCTGCTCGTTCCTCGGCCAGGCGCCTTCCACGTTGATCCGGCCGCCGCTCAGGACGGGCAGGGCCAGGAGCATGGCGTTCAGGGGCACGGACAGGGGCAGCTGCGGCTGCGCCTCGATGGCCGGGACGCCGTCGGACACGCTGACCGAGTCCTTGTCGAGCTCGGCCTTGATGCCGCAGGCGTGCAGCACGGTCACGACTTCGGCCACCCGGCGCCGGGCCTCGGGGGTCAGTCCCTTGATGGTCAGCCCGCCGGGGAAGGACCAGGCGGCCAGGGCCAGGGCGGCCGCGAAGTCCGGGTCGATGCCGCCGGGCAGGGTCACGGCTTCGTCCATGGCCCCGCCGCACTCCAGGCGCACGGGCAGGCCGGGGTTGTTCGGGTTCATGGGCACGATCCGCGCGCCCAGCGAGGGCAGCACCTTGTTCAGGGAGGCCGCGTCGAGCAGCTGCAGGGAGGGCTTGCCCGTGAACTTGCACCGCCCGGCGTGGCCGAGAGCCAGGCAGAGCAGCATGTAGAAATTGAATTTGTCCTCGCCGACAAAGGCCATGTTGCCCTCGAACTCCAGGGTCCGGCCGCCGTCGTTGCGGATGAAGTCGTCGTCCCAGTGGATGGGCGCGCCGACCTGCTTCAGCGCCTTGGCCAGGTCCTTGTTCGGGGCGTTCATGGTCACCGGGGAGAGGGTCACCTGCGCGCCGGCGGACGCGGCCATGGCCAGCATCATCCGGGTGAAGCGGAAGGAGCGGGGACCGGCGATGCCCGCCGAGACCGGCTCCACGCGCGGGGCGAGCTTGTAGCCCTCGCCCTCGAACTTCTTGCGGGCGTCGGCCAGGGAGAACTGGTTGAGCAGGGTGAAGAGCTGCTTGGTCAGCTTGGCGTCCAACCCCAGGCGGCCCGCCGAGCGGTCGAAGGCGGCGCGCAGCAGCTTTTCCAGCTGGGGGTCCACCAGGGACTTCTGCCGGGACTTGCGCCAGGCCCCTTCCTTGCGGATGAGGAAGGCGCGCTTTTCGAGCAGGCCCAGGATCTGGTCGTCGATCTCGGCGATGTCGTTGTAGCGGTGGCCGGTGACCACCTCGGACGTGGACGGCGCGTCGTCGTCAATGGGCGGAGCCTCGGGCTTGCGGCCGAAGAAGTCGCGGCCGTCGCGCCTGGGGCCGCGTTTGTCGAACTTGCGCGGGCCGCGTTTCTCGTCGCGTTGCGGGCGGCCGCCGTCGCGCTGCGGGCGCTTGTCGTCACGCTGCGGGCGTTTCTCGTCGCGCTGCGGGCGGTTGTTGTCGTATCTCGGGGTGTTGTCGGGAGCACGCCGTTCGGCGTCCCCGCGGGGCTGGTCCTCGAAGGGACCGTCGTCTTTGCGGATCTTGATCATCGTCTTTCCGTCTTCCTTATGAATGATATGGTTCCCGTGCGAAACGGGAAAGGCTTCTCTAGCCCGAAAGCGCACGATATGCAAGACCCGGTCGGCGGACCCCGGCCCGGGCGGGCGCAAGGTTTCCACACTGGACAAGTCGGGCCGCAAGAGGCACATTGGAATGAGCCGGTCCCGGTTCCCCGGCCGGGCCCGGCGCATTTTCGCAATGCACTTTAATTCCATGGAGGTAATAGCCATGAGGAAAGTACTGATAGCCGCACTGCTGGCCTGTTTCGTGGCCGCGGGTTACGGCTGCGCCAGCAGGGCCCAGCAGGGCGCCACTGTCGGCGGCCTGGCGGGCGCGACCATCGGCGCCCTGACGTTCAAGAACAAGCTCCTCGGCGCGGCCGTGGGCGCGGGCGTGGGCACGCTGTTCGGCTACATCGTGGGCAACGAGTGGGACAAGCATGACGAGGCCCAGGTCCAGAGGACCCTGGAAACCGGCAAGTCCGACCAGCCCCAGTCCTGGACCAACCCCGACACCGGGGCCAGCTACACGGCCACCCCGAGCCCTCCCTACATGTCCGAGAACAAGGTCTACCGCGACGTCTACATCAAGGACCAGAAGGACGGCGACACCATCATGGCCAAGGCCTGGCGGGACGACAAGGGCGTCTGGCACCTCAAGCAGTAACCCTTCCCGTGCGGCCAGACGGCCCGTTGACCGACAACCGGGGAGCCTTGCCGAAAACGGCGGGGCTCCCTTCTTTCGTCCCTGCCGCAGGGCCGGGAAAGCCCGTGGACGGCGTCTTCAACGACCGGGGGATAAGGCGGCCTGCCGCCTGAGCGCGCCGAGCACCCCGCGCAGGGTGACGGCCCCGACGACGGTCACGCCCCCGGCCACGGCCCACGCGCCGGGCAGTTCGCCGTAGCCCACGGCCACGAGCACGGGGTTGAAGATCGGTTCGAGCATCATGATCAGGATCGCCTCGAGCGCGCCGAGCCGTTTGATGGCCCAGACGTAGAGGGCCAGGGACACGCCCTGTTGCAGGATGCCGAGGTAGAGCAGCCCGAGCCAGCCCTCGCCGGACGGCAGAGCCCCGAACACGAAGGGCAGCCCGGCCAGGGCGGTCAGCAGATGCCCGAGGACGACCGATTCCACGGGCGAGGCGTCCTTTTGTGAACGCATGCACAAGGTGAAGATTGCGTAGAAAATACCAGTGCCTACGGCAATGATATTGCCCCACAGGCCGGTGGCCGAGAGGCGGTCCAGGAAGAACAGGGCCATGCCGCCCACGGTCACGGCGATGAACACCCAGTCCGACCGGCGCGTGGGCTCCCCGAGCAGCCACGGCGCGAGCAGGGCCACGTACACCGGCGCGGTGTAGGCCAGCAGGATGGCGTTGGCCGAAGTGGTCAGCTTGGTGGCCGCCACGTTGGTCACCAGCAGCCCCGCGTAGCCCAGGGCCGCGCCCCACTGCACCCGGTTGAAGCGGAAGGTGAGCCGCCCCCGGAACAGCACGGCCAGGGTCGCGGCCGCCAGTGCGCTGCGCACCCCGGTGATGGCCATGGGATTCCACTGGACCAGCTTGATGGCCAGCCCCCCGGAGCTCCAGATGAGCGCCGTGGCCGCCATGAGCAGTATGGCCTTGGTCTTTTCCGTCATAACCAGTTATTCCTGCGGTAAAAAAAGCCCGTTTGCAAGCGGGAAGACGGGCTTGTGATCATTCTCCCAATCCGGGCCGTTTTCTGGCATACTCGCCCGGCAAGGGCCGACGCGGAGGGCGCCGGCCCAGAAACAAAGGGGACGCTATGGGGGATTCTTCGGGAGGCAAGGGCGGCGTGGACCGCGCCCATGGGCGCTCACTGCCGCAGCGGGCGGTCTTTTGCCTGGGGCATCTGGCCATTGTCCTTTTCTGCGCCTGGCTGGCGTTCGGGGGATTGGAGCGTGCGGGCCGCCTGTTCGGGCAGGCGTGGTCCTTTGCCGCCGGCAGCCGGGCGGCCCTGCTGGTCGGCTGCGCGGCCCTGTACTGGCTGCGCCACGCGGTGACGCTCTTCTATCTGCTGGCGCGGCGCGTGGACTGGCCCGAGGTCTTCGGGCTGCTCGCGTTCATCGGCCTGATCGAGGTCGGCATGCTGCTTGCGGGCGGCGGCCTGTTCCGCGAAACGCCGCCCCTGTTCCGCCCGCTGGACTGGTTCGCTCTGGCCCTGCTGCTGGTCGGCTCCTGGCTGAACACGGCCTCCGAGACCCAGCGCAAGCTGTGGAAGCGGGACCCGGCCAACAGGGGACATTGCTACACCGGCGGTCTGTTCAAATACTCCATGCACATCAACTACTTCGGCGACACGGTCATGTTCACCGGCTGGGCCCTGCTGACCGCCGTCCCCTGGGCCCTGGTCCTCCCGGCCCTGATGGCCGCCATGTTCGTCGGCTACCACATCCCGGCCCTGGACGCCTACCTCGCCGAACGCTACCCGGACGACTTCCCGGCATACGCCCGGACCACCAGGAAGTTCATCCCGTTTCTCTACTGAGGCGGACCCGCCGCCGTGCGGTTGGGCCTTTCCGGAGCGGCGACGGCCCGCCCCGGCGGCGCGGGATGGCCCTAACGTTCGGCGGCCTTTTGCCGGTGAATGCTGGAGAAAATGCCGGATTTGTAGAGTCCCTTGACGTCTTCATGGGAAATCAGAATCTCGTTGTCGCTGACGTACTCATCCGGTTTGAAGAACCCTTTTCGGAGTTTCTTTTTCACGGCGTATTTTGTTTTGTAGGACACCTTGGCCATGGCGAACGACACACCGTCCTCGCTCAGCGACGTTATCTTGAACGCGCCGTAGTCGTAGCCCTCCATGTCGACATCCGTGAACAGCTTCGCATAGTCCGCCACATACACGTCGTTGACCTGGGGCCGTTCGAGCATGGCCAACTCTTGTTGTTTTGTCTCCTGTTTGCCGAGGTAGGCGAAAGAGGCGGTGAGCAGGAGCAACGCGAGCCCCGTGAAGTATGGCAGGGTGTTCCACAGGCTGAAGAAGGCCCGCCTGATGCGCCGCAGGTCCTCCACGGGCAGCGTGCGCTTGTCCGTGATGTTGCCGCAGTTGTCGCAGACGAGCTGGAGCGGCCGGGAAGTGATGAAGAAGGGGATCCAAAACAAATGCGCGTATCTGGTCAGGGCCCGGGCCGTGTGGTTCGTGTGGCCGCACCCTTTGCAGTAGACGTTGCGGATAGGCTGGGCAGGGTGCTCCTTGCTCCGAATGCCATAGATAAACAGCATGGCTCGTAGAATCCTTATCGGTTGAATGGATGGCCATCGGCCATAGAAAAAGGGGCCGGCATCAGCCGGCCCCTTGTATAATCGGCAAAACCGACCGGTGGACTTATTTCATGTCCTGACCGGAAGCGGCCTTCTGCATCTTGACCTCGACCTTTTCGGTCAGGCTGGCGTAGTAGGCGCGGAGGCGGGTGAGGACTTCTTCGCGACCGAAGTGGTCGACGACCTCAGCACCCTCGGACAGGGCCTTGCGCAGCTTGGTGCCGGACAGAATGACGCGGTCTTCCTTGGTGTGCGGGCAGGTGCGCATGGAGGCCATGCCGTCGCACTTGTAGCAGTAGAAGGTCCAGTCGATGTTCATGTTCTTGCAGAGCAGAGCCTTGCCGGGTTCCGGGCAGGCTTCGGTGGCGTAGGGGATCTTCTTGAAGATCTCCTGGGCCTCGAACAGGCCGTAGAAGTCGCCGACACCGGCGTGGTCACGGCCGATGAGCATGTTGTTGATGCCGTAGTTCTGGCGGAAAGTGGCGTGGATCAGGCCTTCGCGGGGACCGGCGTAACGCATGTCGAGGGGGTAACCCGCGTTGATGACGTTCTCGGGCACGAAGTAGTTGTCGATCAGGATCTGGATGCACTCGATGCGGACGTCGCCCGGGATGTCGCCCGGCTTCAGGTTGCCGATCAGGGAGTGGATCACGACGCCGTCGCAGACTTCAACGGCGATCTTGGCCAGGTACTCGTGGGAGCGGTGCATGGGGTTGCGCAGCTGCAGAGCGGCAACGTTGGACCAGCCGCGCTTTTCCATCTCGGCACGGATCTGCTTGGGGGTCAGGTAGACGCCCGGGAAACGCTTGGCGTAGTCGCCCTCGGAAAGAACCTTGACCGGGCCGGCCAGGTTGTACTTGCCCTGAGCCATGACCATCTGGACGCCGGGATGATCTTCCATGGCGACTGCCCAGAACTTGTCGTCGGCGGAATCTTCGCCCTGGCCCTTGTAGACGAGTTCGCATTCCCACTTCTTGTCGGCTTCGGTCATCTCGTATTTCTCTTCGACCTTCATGGTGGCGTAGACCACGCCGTCCTTGGCCTTCAGAGCGATCTCGTCACCGACCTTGACGTCTTCGTCATTGGTGTCGAGGGTGATGGGGATGGGCCAGAAGGTGCCATCGGCCATCAGAAACTTTTCGCAGACGCCGGCCCAGTCGGCCTTCTTCATGAAGCCGTTCAGCGGAGAGAAGCCGCCGATGCCCATCATGATCAGGTCGCCCTTGGCGCGATCGGAAATGTCGAGGGTCTTCAGGCCAGCGGCCTTTTTGATTTCAGCGTCGAGCTCAGCGCCTTCGAGCAGACAGCAGACGAGACCTTTACCACCGTGAGGTGCTACGAGGTTAGACATGTAAGCCTCCTAAATAGTTTGTCAGTGTTTCCATTGCCTTGATTCATGGTGAGCCGCCTCGGCCGCTTGGATGACCATGAGTATTTCCCAATTGTAGGGTCCGCCTTTATTGGCTGTTTGTGAAAGTCGTGTCAAGCGCTTTTTTCCGCCCGTCCTGCAACAATTTACGCCTGATCGCCCACTCGGGGGTCGGGTAGAGCTTCTCCGGAAAAAGTCTAGAGAACGGGGCCTTTTTTGGGGTATTTTTAATATGTATTTTCAGCCAGTTGAGTTGTCACCGTAATAACACCATAGAAAATGAAAAAAGGCTTGCATTCTTTTGTCTGTTTAAACTAAAAACGGTAAAGGTTTCAACAGGTGTTTTTTTATTGGCTGACGCCGCCTCGCGTCCTGTGTGAACGCCTGTATTCCGGGCCTTTCCCGGCAGATGCCCCAAAACCCGAGACACGGTTAACGATATACGCTTGTTCAAAAATTCACTTTCACGTTGACAAGGGTGTTTCGTCTTGCTAATCCCAAATTCCGCCCGCTTTAAAACGGGTGCCGATTTTTGTTAAGGTAGAGGATGTCGGTTATTGTGAATAATAAAACCCTATTTAGGAGGAGAAGTTATGCCGACCTTTGTTAACCCGGAAAAATGTGACGGCTGCAAGGGTGGCGAAAAGACCGCTTGCATGTACATTTGCCCCAACGATCTGATGATCCTGGATCCCGCCGAAATGAAGGCTTACAACCAGGAACCGTCCGCTTGCTGGGAATGTTATTCCTGCGTGAAAATTTGCCCCCAGGGCGCTATTGAAGCCCGTCCGTACGCCGACTTCGCCCCTATGGGTGGTACCTCCATCCCGATGCGTTCCGCTGAAGACATCATGTGGACCATCAAATTCCGTAATGGCAGCGTGAAACGCTTCAAGTTCCCCATCCGCACCACTGCTGAAGGTTCCATCAAGCCGTTCGACGGCAAGCCCGAACCCGGCGACCTGGAGTCCGAGCTGCTCTTCACCGAGACCGCTCTGAAGGCTCCCCTGGCCACTTCGATGGAGCCGGCTTCCGTGACCGAAGCCGACCTGAAGAAAGAGTGGAAGATGGACGATTACGCCAGCCTGGTCTAGTACCGGTTAGCGAATCCTTGTCTGATTAGACTACTTGAATCACGTTAAATACTAGGAGAAATATTATGCCTCTGCTTCCCATCAAAGAAGCTTCCAAGGGTGTTGCTCTCGCCGAGCCGGAAATCATCGAACAGACCGTTGATATCCTCATGGTCGGCGGCGGCATGGGTAACTGCGGTGCCGCTTTCGAAGCCGTCCGCTGGGCCGACAAAGTCGATCCTTCCCTGAAGATCATGCTCTGCGACAAGGCCGCTCTGGAGCGCTCCGGCGCCGTTGCCCAGGGCCTGTCCGCCATCAACACCTACTGCGGTGAGAACGACCCGGACGATTACGTCCGCATGGTCCGCACCGACCTCATGGGCATCGTCCGCGAAGACCTGATCTTCGACCTGGGCCGCCACGTTGATGATTCCGTCCACCTCTTCGAAGAATGGGGCCTCCCCGTTTGGGTCAAGAAAGACGGCAAGAACCTCGACGGCGCCAAGGCCAAGGCCGAAGGCTACGCCATCCGCAAGGGTGACGCCCCGGTCCGCTCCGGCCGCTGGCAGATCATGATCAACGGTGAGTCCTACAAGTGCATCGTCGCCGAGGCCGCCAAGAACGCCCTGGGCGAAGACCGCTACGTCGAGCGCGTGTTCATCGTCAAGATGCTCCTGGACGCCAACGAGCCCAACCGCATCGCCGGTGCCGTCGGCTTCTCCACCCGTGAGAACAAAGTCTACGTCTACAAGTGCAACGCCGCCGTTGTCGCTTGTGGTGGTGCCGTCAACGTGTACCGTCCCCGCTCCACTGGCGAGGGTATGGGCCGCGCCTGGTACCCCGTCTGGAACGCCGGTTCCACCTACACCATGTGTGCTCAGGTCGGCGCCGAAATGACCATGATGGAAAACCGCTTCGTCCCCGCCCGCTTCAAGGACGGTTACGGCCCGGTCGGCGCCTGGTTCCTGCTCTTCAAGGCCAAAGCCACCAACTACAAGGGTGAGGACTACTGCGAGACCAACCGCGCCATGCTGAAGCCTTACGAGGATCGCGGCTACGCCAAGGGTCACATCATCCCCACCTGCCTGCGTAACCACATGATGCTCCGTGAAATGCGTGAAGGCCGCGGCCCGATCTTCATGGACACCAAGACCGCCCTGCTGAACACCGTCGGCGGCAACCTGACCGGCCCCGAGTGGAAGCACCTCGAGTCCGAGGCTTGGGAAGACTTCCTCGACATGTGCGTCGGCCAGGCCAACCTGTGGGCCGCCACCAACTGCGCTCCCGAGGATCGCGGTTCCGAGATCATGCCCACCGAGCCTTACCTCCTGGGTTCCCACTCCGGTTGCTGCGGCATCTGGGTTTCCGGTCCGGACGAACCTTGGGTCCCCGAGTCCTACAAGGTCAAAGCCGACAACGGCAAGGTCTACAACCGTATGACCACCGTCAACGGCCTGTTCACCTGCGCTGACGGCGTCGGCGCTTCCGGCCACAAGTTCTCCTCCGGTTCCCACGCTGAAGGCCGCATCGTCGGCAAGCAGCTGGTCCGTTGGTGTGTCGACCACAAGGACTTCACCCCGACCCTGAAGGAAAACGCTGCCGACCTGGCCAAGGAAATCTACCAGCCGATGTACACCTACCTGGAGAACAAGGGCGGTTCCACCGATCCCGTCGTGAACCCGGCCTACATCACCCCCCACAACTTCATGATGCGCCTGGTCAAGGCCACCGATGAATACGGCGGTGGTGTTGCCACTCTGTACATGACCTCCAAGGCTCTGCTGAACACCGGTTTCTGGCTGCTCGGCATGATGGAAGAAGACTCCAAGAAGCTCGCCGCCCGTGACCTGCACGAGCTGATGCGCTGCTGGGAGCAGTTCCACCGCCTGTGGACCGTCCGTCTGCACATGCAGCACATCGAGTTCCGCGAGGAATCCCGTTACCCGGGCTTCTACTACCGCGGCGACTTCATGGGCCTGGATGACTCCAAGTGGAAGTGCTTCTGTAACTCCACGTTTGATCCCGCCACCGGCGTGACCACCGTCTTCAAGAAGCCCTACGTCAAGATCATCCCCGACGCCTAAGCTTAGGTAATGATCCCCCGAGAGCGCGGGTCCCCGGACCCGCGCTCTCTTCAAATTACCGGGGCTGAAATGGTCTGAAGCCGGGCCGGGAAAACCGCTCCCGGTCCGGGTTTAGGCCATTTTTTGGCTTGAGCCTCAACTTTATTCGGGAGGAGTTAAGAGAATGTCGAATAACAGTATTCTCGTCGTAGGCGGAGGATTCGCAGGAATCACCGCCGCCCTCGAAGCCGCCGAAATCGGCTACGAGGTGTACATCGTTGAAACCAATCCCTACCTCGGTGGACGGGTTGCGCAGCTGAATCAGTATTTCCCCAAGCTGTGCCCCCCCTCCTGCGGTCTGGAGATTCAGTTCCAGCGCATCAAAAACAACCCCAACGTCAAGGTCATCACCATGGCCGACGTCACGTCGGTTTCCGGCTCGGCCGGCAACTACGACGTGAAGCTCACGCTGCGTCCGCGCTACGTGAACGAAAAGTGTACCGCCTGCGGCGAGTGCGAGAAGGCCACCTCCACCAAGGTGACTTCCGAGTTCGACTTCGGCACCGGCACCCGCGGCCTGGCGTACAAGACCCATCCCTTCATGTTCCCCATGCGCTACGTGGTGGACGCCGAAAACGCGTCCGAGACCGAGCTGGCCGCCATCAAGAACGCCTGCCCGTACGACGCCGTGGACACCGATGACGCGCCCAAGACCATGGACCTGGCCGTCGGCGCCATCGTCGTCGCCACCGGCTGGAAGCCCTACGACGTGGCCAACCTGACCAACCTGGGCGGGGGCAAGCTGAAGAACGTGGTCACCAACATGCAGTTCGAGCGCATGTGCTCGCCCAACGGCCCCACCGGCGGCAAGATCAAGAGGCCTTCCGACGGCGCCGAGCCCAAGAAGATCGCCTTCGTGCAGTGCGCCGGGTCCCGCGACCAGAACCACCTGAACTACTGTTCGTACATCTGCTGCATGGCTTCGCTGAAGCATGTCCGCTATGTCCGGGAGCGTTCCGACGCGGCAGCGACGATCTACTACATCGACCTGCGCACTCCCGGCCGCTACGACAAGTTCAAGTCCATCACCGAGGCTGACGACAAGCTCAACCTGGTCAAGGGCAAGGTGGCCGCCATCGTCGAGGACGCCGCTGGCAATCCGATCGTCACCGTGGAAAATGCCCTGACCGGCATCAAGGCCGACGAGAAGTACGACCTGGTCGTGCTGGCCACCGGCATGCAGCCCAGCTGCGCTGGCCTCCAGGTCCCGGCGGGCGCCATCGATGCCGACGGTTTCGTCATAGACGGCGAGGGCATCATCGCCGCCGGTTGCGCCAAGCAGCCTCTTGATGTCATGAAGACCGCCCAGTCCGGCACCGCCGCCGCGATGAAGGCGATTCAAACCGTGGTAGGGAGGTAACCAATGGCTGAAAAGCTTGGAGTATATATCTGTGGAGGCTGTGACATCGGGGCCAACCTGGATGTCGACGCCCTGGCCCAGTTCTGCGCCAACGGCAAACACTCCTCCGTTGTTGCCGTGGCCAAGTCCAACCCGGTGCTGTGCAGCCCGGAGGGCAAGGCCATGATCGAGGCCGACATCGCCGAGAACGGACTGGACGGCGTGGTCTGCTGCGCTTGTACCCCCCGCGCCAAGTGGGACGTGTTCAAGTTCGGCGAGAAAGTCCAGGTGGAACGCGTTTCCCTGCGCGAGCAGTGTGTGTGGTCCTACCAGGAAGATCCCAAATTCCCTGGCCAGATGGAAGTCATCGCCAAGGACTACTGCAACATGGGAATCATCAAGCTGGTCAACAGCCGGATTCCCGCGCCGGAACTGCCCAACGCCTTCAAGACCGTCCTGGTCGTGGGCGGCGGTTTCACCGGCCTGAACGCGGCGCTGAACGCCGCCAGCCTGGGCTACCAGGTGGTCCTGGTCGAAAAGGCCGAGACCCTGGGCGGCAAGGCCGCGACCATGTACAAGTCCTTCCCGCTGGGCGCGCCCTATTCCGAGCGCGAGCAGCAGATCAACATCAAGGACATCATCGCCAAGGTCGAGTCCAACGACAAGATCACGGTCATCACCGGGGCCACCCTGGATTCCCTGGCCGGCGCACCGGCCCAGTACAAGGCCACCATCGCGGGCAAGGAATACGAGATCGGCGCGGTCGTCATGGCCACCGGCTGGGTTCCGGGCAAGCAGAAGTTCCTGGCCCCGCTGGGCTACGGCACCATCAAGAACGTGGTCACCACCGCCGAGCTCGAGAAGATGGCGGCCAACGGCGGCATCAAGACCGCCGCCGGCAAGACCCCGTCCTCCGTGGCCTTCATCGTCGACACCTCCCTGCTGACCAAGAACGTGTCCTACGACCCCTGCGGCGAAGCCTGCGAGGGACCCGAGGACATGCCCTGCAAGGAAGGCGACGAGTCCGCATGCGCGGACGAGTGCGAGACCTACCAGTACCCGGACAAGGAATCCGCCAAGCACCTGGCCTACTCCTCGGAGCTGACCTCCCTGGTCGCCCTGAAGCAGGCCAACTACGTGCGTGAGCTCGCTCCCGACGCCGTGGCCTACGTGATCTACGACCACATGATGGTCCCGGGCATCAACGAGAAATACTATCAGGCCGCCCAGGACGATCCGGGCGTCATGTTGACCAAGGGCACCGTCACGGAAGTTTCCGAGGCCGGTTCCTCCGTGGTCGTCAAGGCCAAGAACACCCTGCTCGGCGAGGACGTCGAACTGATCGCCGACATGGTCGTGGTTCCCACCGCCATCGTCCCGACTACCGCGGCCGATCCGACCATGAACTTCGTCTACCGCCAGGGCCCGGCCTTCCCGGACCTCGAGCTGTTCGACGGGTTCGCGGATTCCAACTACATCTGCTTCCCGTACGAGACCCGCCGCACGGGCGTCTATGCCGCCGGTTGCGTGCGCCAGCCCATGGGCCTGGGCCTCGCCGCCGAGGACGCGGCCGGTGCCGCCCTCAAGGCCATCCAGTGCATCGAATCCGCCAACCGCGGCGTGTCCGTGCATCCCCGGTCCGGCGACCTGAGCTTCCCGGAGTTCAACTTCATGCGCTGCACCCAGTGCAAGCGCTGCACCGAGGAATGCCCGTTCGGCGCCCTGGACGACGACGAGAAGGGTACGCCGCTGCCCAACCCGACCCGCTGCCGCCGCTGCGGTACCTGCATGGGTGCCTGCCCGGAGCGCGTCATCAGCTTCGCCAACTACGGCATCAGCCAGATCGGCCAGGCCATCAAGGAAGTGAAGGTTCCCGACACCCTGGAAGCCGGTGGTCCCCGCATCATCGTCCTGTGCTGCGAGAACGACGCCTACCCGGCTCTGGACATGGCCGCCATGCGCGGCAAGTCCTGGTCTCCGTATGTCCGCTTCCTGCCGGTGCGCTGCCTCGGTTCGGTCAACGCCATCTGGGTCGCCGACGCGATGTCCAAGGGCGTCGACGGCGTGATGATGCTCGGCTGCAAGTTCGGCGACGACTACCAGTGCCACTTCGTCAAGGGTTCCGAGCTGTGCAACCGCCGCAAGGAGAACATCGCGGAGTCCCTGGGACGCCTTGGTGTCGAACCCGAACGCGTCGAGCAGTACGAGGTCTCCATCGACATGTACGACAAGGTGCCTGCCATGATCGATGAGTTCGTCGAGAACATCACCACCAACTTCGGCCCCAACCCGTTCAAGGGTTACTAGGAGGTACGGCATGTCCAATACCGTCAAGGTACAACCGGACCTTAAGTTCGTTAAAGAGTTGCAGGCCGTGGGCGGCGACTCCCTGAAGAAGTGCTACCAGTGCGCCACCTGCTCGGTGGTCTGCCCCCTGTCCCCCGCCGACAGCCCGTATCCCCGCAAGGAGATGGTCTGGGCCCAGTGGGGTCTCAAGGACCGCCTGGTCAATGATATGGATATCTGGCTCTGCCACAACTGCGGCACCTGTTCCGACCTGTGCCCGCGCGGCGCCAAGCCGGGCGACCTGCTGTCCGCCCTGCGCAACATGGCCTACCGCAACCTGGCCCCGCTGCCGATCATCGGCAAGTGGATGTCCAGCTCCAGCGGGCTGCTGCCCCTGGCCGCCATTCCGGCGATCATCTACGCGCTGATCTGGATCCTCCAGGCCACGCGTCTGGGTTCCTTCCTGCCCACCTTCGAGTGGGACCACGCCGCACATGCCTGGAAAGCGGTGCAGGACGGCGCGGTGGTCTTCGGCGGCCTGTTCGTCGGCGACTACTTCATCGACCCGATCTTCGGCCTGGTCTTCCTGTTCATGCTTTGGGGCTTCTATGCGGGCGTCCGGAACATGATCAAGGCCTTTGACGACCAGCCCAAGACCTTCATCGTGGGCCGCAAGGGCGAGCCGAGCTTCTGCTCCTGTCTGATCGACACGGTCCAGTACGAGATCCTCCAGCACACCCAGTTCCAGGACTGCACCGACGAGGAATCCGACGAACTCGACGTCAAGCGCGCCAACGGCCACCGCATGCTCATGTTCGCCTTCATCGCCCTCATGGTCGTCACCGGCGTGGTCGCCGCGGGCCACTGGGGCGGCTGGTTCCTGCGCAAGATCGGCGTGGAAGGTCTGGGCGACATCGTGTCCGCCATCGGCCACACCCCCATGCCCTGGTGGTCCCCGGTCAAGCTGCTCGCCTACGTGGGCGCGGGCCTGGGCATCTACGGCCTCATCGCCCTGACCAAGCGCCGGGTGAACCTGGACCAGGCCAAGCAGTCCTCCAGCTGGTACGACTGGTACCTGCTGACCCTGATCTGGACCATCTTCCTGACCGGCGTCTGCGCCTTTGTGTTCCGTCTGCTGGGCGTGGCCCTGTTGGCCTACCCCATCTACTACGTGCATCTTATCGGCGTGTTCATGCTGCTGGCATACCTGCCGTGGTCCAAGCTGGGCCACCTGGTCTACCGCACCGTGGCCCTGTCCTACGCCAAGAAGATTGGCCGCATCCCCATGGGCGCCGACAAATAGTCGGCCTGGGTGAACATACAAACGAAGCTTACTTAGTTAAGGAGGCATCAAATGGCTGAAGCTAAGGTATTCCCCATGAACGCTTTCGTGTCTGTGCTGCGCGGCGAGGCCGCCGACCAGACTCAGCTCGATATGCTGGCTTACATCACCCAGGCTGAAACTCTGGACGCCGACGTCGCCCCCGTGGCGCAGGCCCTGTCCAAAGCCTGGATCTACGAACAGGAACCCGGCCTGACCGCCTACGCCGAGGGCGACATCTCCAAGCTCGGCAACCAGGTCAAGATCGAGGCCCTGCCCGAGTCCCAGGCCGTGCGCGCCAAGGCCGTCCTGGACCTGCTGGCCGCGCTCAAGGCCGACAACGCCGCGCTCAAGGCCCAGGTCGAGAAGCTCGAGGCCGAGAAAAAGGAACTGGCCGACAAGATCGGTCCCATGGAAGCCAAGATCAAGACCGTCGATGCGGCCAACGCGGCCGGCGAGCAGAAGGTCACTGTGGCCTCCTCCAAGCTCGACGAGATGAGCAAGAAGCTCACCGACCTGATGGCCGAAGTGGACAAGGTCAAGAGCCAGGGCGTGGTCGTGGCCGGTGTGGCCGGTGACGGCGCTGCCGCCGCCCCCGCAGGCGACGCTTCCGCTGACGGCCCGGCCGTCGGCGGCGAGCCCGAGGCCGATTTCGGTCTCGGTTCCGATGCGTTCGGCGGCGACTGGTAGCCCCGGACCATCCGAAGCAAAAACAAGGCCCCGCGCTATGCGCGGGGCCTTTTTTTGCGCCGTTGGTCCGGGGGTGTCGGCTGGTGAGGCCATCTGCGAACTTTCCGGAGGCCGCTTTGATCCTCACGTACTGGGTACGCTGCGGTCAAATCGCCCCTCGGAAAATCCACATCCGACCCACTCTCCCAAGCCTCGGTGGGGGAGAGCCGCTGTTTTGGGGGGCTTTGTCCACAAAGGCGCTCCGTGGGGGAGGGGAGAAGGCGCGAGGTGTGTATTTATTAAAAAACATTAGTATTGGGTAAAGGTGGGAAGAATTGGATAATGTGGGGGGGGTGCAAACAAGTGAAGGGGGATGAATTGTGTCTTCGTGGGCATATTTTATGGTGTTATGTGGAATTTATGAGTGGTGACGGGAGGATGGGTAAAAATGTCCGGAGCGGTTCTTGCAAATCCCTGGCACGGAGAAAAAATTACCCAGGGAGTAGATATGAATATTTCAGGTGATTTGACATCATCCCCGCTCGGGTTCCTGGATGTCGCCACCAAGGCCCGCGAGGGGCGGGGCGAGGGAACGTCCAAGGATCACTTCGCTTCCATCGTCGCGGAAGAGGAGAAGTCGCGGCAGGAGGCGCAGCCCGGTTTCGGGGCCATGCCAGGCAGTATGTCCGAGGAGGACAGGTCCAAGGTCGAGATGCTCAAGAGCCGGGCCGAGGCCATCGCCGCCCAGGGCGAGAACGGGCTGACCGCCGGTCAGGAGTCCGAGCTCAGGGATATCCAGAAGCAGATCCGGCAGATCGCCAAGTTGCCCATGGGCGAGAACATCGTCAAGAAGGCCAAGGACCATGCCGCGGCGAAGAAGACCGAGAATCAGGCCTTTGGAGATCAGGACGACCAGGAGCAAAAGGATCGGGGTGGCCTCATGCCCAACGACCCGGACCGGCTCGACATGGCCGACCAGCCCGGCAACCGGATGCTCCGGCAGAACGCCTTCGTCACCTCGGTCAAGACCGCCGGGGCCACACTGGGCGCTTCGAGCTTCAAGAGCAGATCATAATCTCAGCTCGTTCCACCCCGACTCGAACAACAATACTGGACTGTTGCTTGGGGATGGCGGGGCGGCAGCAAAAAAGGCCCTCCCGGTTTAGGGAGGGCCTTTTGTTTTGTCTTGCGCCCGGGGTGTGGCGCTATTTGTCGCGCGAGATGGCGAACGGGGCGAAGGCCTGCTGCACGGGCATGACCTCAAGCGAGTTGATGTTCACGTGAGCGGGCAGGTTCGTGGCCCAGAAGACACACTCGGCGATGTCCACGGGGGTGATCGGCTGGGTGCCCTCGTAGACCTTGTCGGCCGCGGCCTTGTCGCCCTTGAACCGGACCACGGAGAACTCGGTCTCGCACAGGCCGGGCTCGATGTTGGTCACCCGGACCTTGGTGCCGAGCAGGTCGGCGCGCAGGTTCTTGGAGAAGTGGTTCACGAACGCCTTGGTGCCGCCGTAGCAGTTCCCGCCCGGATAGGGGTAGTTCCCGGCCACGGACCCGAGGTTGACCACGTGCCCCGTGTTGCGCTCGACCATGCCGGGCAGCACGGCGCGGGTCATGTAGGTCAGCCCCTTGATGTTCGTGTCGATCATGGTTTCCCAGTCGTCCAGGTCGCACGCCTGGGCGGGCTCCAGGCCCAGTGCCAGGCCCGCGTTGTTGACCAGCACGTCGATGGACGCGAACGCGCCGGGCAGGGTTTTGATGGCCTGCTCGCACGCCTGCCGGTCGCGAACGTCGAAGGTCAGGGTGTGCACCTCGGCCGGGGAAAGGGCGGCCTTGAGTTCCTCGAGGCGCTGGGTGCGGCGACCGGTGATGACGAGGTTCCAGCCCTCGGCCGCGAAACGGCGGGCCATGGCCTCGCCGAATCCGGCGGTGGCGCCGGTGATGAGTATGGTTTTTGCCATTGCAGAGCTCCTTTGTCTGTCTGATCACACGTGCGCCGGGCGGCGCACCGGGAATGCGGTCACGATTCTGGCACGATCGCGACCGGAAGTCACGAATTCACAATAAAACGCATTTTTGCCCGCGATATCCCGGACTCTCAAAGAATAAAATTCATCGTTTTTTCAAAAATGCCAAATTTTCAGCAGGCGAACCATAAATATAACGAGCATTAGACTTTTTTTGCCAAATAAGGTAAGTAAAAACGTCCAATTCCCAAAATGACCGTCATTTCAGGCGATTGAAATGCCGAAAGGGGGGCCGCCCCTCTTGTCGTTGCGGGGGATTTCTACTATTTAATTAGGTAAATATGGCAAATCTCACTCTTGACGATATCTGTGTCCGTTTCGGCGGGTTGCAGGCCTTGACCGATGTGGCGTTCTCCGTGTCCGAGGGCGAAGTCGTGGGGCTGATCGGTCCCAACGGGGCCGGCAAGACCACGGTGTTCAACGTTATCACCGGCGTGTACAGGGCGTCCAGCGGCTCGGTCTCCTACGACGGCACGAAAATCACCGGGCTGAGGCCCTACCAGGTTCTGGCCATGGGCATCGCCCGGACCTTCCAGAACATCCGCCTCTTCCAGAACATGACCGCCCTGGAAAACTGCATGGTCGCCCAGCACAGCCGCTCCAAGGCCGGTGTGGTGGGCGCGGTCCTGCGCAGCCCGGCACAGCGGCGGGAGGAGGAGCGGATCATCGAGAACTCCCAGAAGGCGCTGGACTTCATGGGCCTGGGCCGCCGTGCCGACGAGGTGGCCTCGAACATGCCCTACGGCCACCAGCGCAGGCTCGAGATCGCCCGCGCCCTGGCCAGCGAGCCGCACACCATCCTGCTGGACGAGCCCGCCGCCGGTCTGAATCCGGCCGAGTCCAAGGAACTGATGGAGTCCATCGGCCGCATCGCCGGTCTGGGCATCAACGTGCTCATGGTCGAACACGACATGAAGGTCGTCATGGGCATCTGCAACCGCATCGTCGTTCTCGACCACGGCGTAATGATCGCCGAGGGGAAGCCTGAGGAGATTCAGCGGAACCCCGACGTGATTGAGGCATATTTGGGCCAGTAAAGAGAGGCTGGCTGAACCGCAACGAATGGAGAGAGTGTTTATGAAACGATTACTGGTACTCGCAGTTGCCCTGCTCGCTCTGGGCCTGCTCCTCGCGGGCTGCGGCGGCAGCAAGGAAGAGAAGGCCGAAAAGGTTCTCAAGATCGGCACCATGTCCCCGCTGACCGGCCCCTACGCCGCCGACGGCAACGATATTCGCCAGGGTGCCGAGATCGCCGTGGAGGTCTTCAACGAGGCCGGCGGCATCCCCGGATTTTCCAAGATCGAGATCATTCCCGAAGACACCGCCTGCGACCCGAAGCAGGCCGTCGCCGCAGCCAACAAGCTGATCAACGAGAAGGTCACCGCCGTTGTCGGCGCATACTGCTCCAGCTCGACCATTCCCGCTTCCGAGACCCTGGCCGAAGAGAACATCTTCATGCTGACCCCGGCCTCGACCAGCCCCAAGGTCACCGAGCGCGGCCTGAAGTACATGTTCCGCACCTGCGGTCGTGACGACCACCAGGCCCCGGCCGCCGTCAAGTTCATGAAGGACGTCGAGGGCGTGAAGACCATCTTCATCGTCGACGACAAGACCACCTATTCCCAGGGCCTGGCCGAAGGCGTCGCCGCCGCCGCCGAAGCCGCAGGCATCAAGGTCCTCGAACACGACCACGTCAACCAGGGCGACAAGGACTACTCCGCCGTGCTGACCAAGGTGAAGGCCGCCAACCCGGACCTGTTCTACATCTCCCTGCAGAACTCCGCCACCGGCGCGCTCATGGTCATCCAGGCTAAGCGCATGGGCATCAACGCCATCCTCATGGGCCAGGACGCCGTCTACCATCCGAAACTCATCGAAATCGCCAAGGGTGATGCCGAGGGCATGTTCTGCACCTTCGGGGACATCGACAAGGACGCTCCCAAGTACAAGGAGTTCCAGGCCAAGTACAAGGCCAAGACCGGCAACGAGCCCGGCGCGTACTCCGCCTACGCCTTCGACTCCGCCACCGCGTACCTGATGGCCGTCAAGGATGCGGGCACCACCGATCCCGCCAAGGTCCGCGACGCGCTGCTCAAGCTCGACTTCACCGGCGCCTCCAAGCAGGTCAAGTACCAGGAGAACGGCGACTCCGGCTCCAACTACACCGTGTACAAGATCCAGGACGGCAAGTTCGTGCCCTACTGGAACTCCCTGACCGGCAAAAAGTACTAGGCCGCAACCCGTCTAACCAACCGGGACCCCGCTCGAGCGGGGTCCCGGATACTGGAACATCATGGACTTTTTTCTCCAACAGCTGATCAACGGCATCACGCTCGGCGGCGTCTACGCGCTCATCGCCCTGGGCTACACCATGGTCTACGGCATCATCCAGCTCATCAACTTCGCCCACGGCGAGTTCTTTGCGGCCGGCGGCTACATGGGCGTGATCCTGATCTCCTATCTCGCCTCGCAGGGGGTGAACCCCTACGCCTGCCTGGCCATCTCCCTGGTCCTGTCCATGGGCTACTGCGCCCTGCTGGCCATGGCCGTGGAACAACTCGCCTACAAGCCGCTCAGGCAGGCCTCGCGCCTGGCCGCGCTATTGTCCGCGCTGGGCATGTCCATCTTCCTGCAGAACGGCCTGATGCTCACCCAGGGCGTGTACGACCGGGCCTATCCCACGGAGATCACCTCCGGCGGGTTCGAGGTCGGGGCCATCTCCGTCTCCTACATGCAAATTTTCATCGTGGTCCTGACCGCGCTCCTGCTGGTGGGCCTGAACGTCCTGGTCTTCAAGACGAGGATCGGCCGGGCCATGCGCGCCACGGCCCAGGACAAGGTCATGTCCGCCCTGGTCGGCATCAACTCCAACCGGATCATCGCCCTGACGTTTGCCGTGGGCGCCGGGCTGGCCGCCGCCGCGGGCATCATGGTCGGCCTGTACTACGGCTCGGTCAACTACACCATGGGGTTCGTGCCCGGCATCAAGGCCTTCGCCGCCGCCGTGCTCGGCGGCATCGGGAACATCACCGGCGCATTGGTCGGCGGGCTGATCATCGGCATGGTCGAAATCTTCGCCGCCGGATACATCTCCGGCGAGTACAAGGACGTGTTCGCCTTCATCATCCTGATCGGCGTGCTGTACTTCAAACCCACCGGCATCATGGGAGAGAACGTTGACGATACGCGAGTCTAAACGACTGTGGCTGGCCTGCGGCGTCGGGCTGGTCTGGTTCCTGCTGCTGCTGTGGCCCCTGCTCGGCATCAAGCCGACCGGGCTGGAGTTTGCCGCGACCTTCAAGGTCTTCGGCTACGTGGCCGTGGCCGCCGTCTTCATCATGTTCTTCTACCAGGTCAAGGAGGCGGGCTACCTCGATTCCGTGGGCGCGCCCGCCAGGCAGGCCACCACCGCCATCGGCGAGGCCTACGCCAAGGCGCCCACCTGGCTGCTGCTGTCCATCGTCCTGGCCGCGGCCATCGCCTTCCCCCTGCTGACCCAGCGCTACGCCCACGACGTGGCCATCAGCGTGCTCATCTACATCTGCCTGGGCCTGGGCCTGAACGTGGTCGTCGGGCTGGCCGGACTGCTCGACCTCGGGTACATCGCCTTCTACGGCGTGGGCGCATACACCTACGCCATCCTGAGCATCAACTACGGCCTGTCCTTCTGGCTCTGCCTGCCCATCGCGGCGGTCATTGCGGCCATCGCGGGCTGCATCATCGGCTACCCGACCCTGCGAATGCGCGGCGACTACCTGGCCATCGTCACCCTGGGCTTCGGCGAGATCGTCCGGCTCATCCTGAACAACTGGATGTCCCTGACCAACGGCCCCAACGGCATCCTGTCCATCCCCAGGCCCGAGCTCTTCGGCTATGAGTTCCGCTCCCTGTCGAGCATGTATTACGTCATCCTCGGCCTGGCCGTGCTGACCATCCTGGCGGTCTACCGGCTCAACTACTCGCGCATCGGGCGCGCCTGGGAGGCCATCCGCGAGGACGAGACCGCAGCCGAGCTCATGGGCGTGAACACCTTCCTGCTCAAGCTCCTGGCCTACGCCATGGGCGCGACCTTCGCGGGCTTCGCCGGGGCGTTCTTCGCTGCGCGCATGAAGTTCGTCGGCCCCGAGTCCTTCACCTTTCTGGAATCCGCCATGGTCCTGGCCATGGTCATCCTCGGCGGCATGGGGTCCATCCCCGGCGTCATTCTCGGCGTACTCGCCCTGGTGGCCCTGCCCGAGGTCTTCCGCGAATTCGAACTCTACCGCATGCTCGTGTTCGGCGGCGCCATGACCCTGATGATGCTCGTCCGTCCGGCCGGCATCTGGCCCGCCAAGCGCGTCGGCCGCCGGTCCGAGGAGGCGGAGTAGCGACATGACAGACAAGACTCCCATCCTCGAATTGAAGAACGTCGTCTCGGCCTATGGCCGCATCCAGGCCCTCAAGGGCATCTCGCTGAAGGTCTTTGAGGGCGAGGTGGTCTCCATCATCGGGGCCAACGGCGCGGGCAAATCGACCACGCTGATGACCATCTGCAACATCGTCAAGGCGGTCTCGGGCGATATCCTGTACCGGGGCGAGCGCATCAACTCCGTGAACTCGGACATCCTGCCGACCATGGGGCTGTGCCAGGTGCCCGAGGGACGGCGCATCTTCCCGCGCCTGACCGTGCTCGAAAACCTCGACATGGGCGCGTTCTTCCGCCGCGACGCCGCCGGGGTCAAGGAGGACGTGGAACGCGTCTTCGACCTGTTCCCCAAACTGCGCGAGCGGCGCAAGCAGCTCGGCGGCACTCTGTCCGGCGGCGAACAGCAGATGCTGGCCATGGCCCGCGCGCTCATGAGCCGCCCCAAGGTCCTGCTCCTGGACGAGCCGTCCATGGGGCTGGCCCCGCTCCTGGTCAAGCAGATCTTCGACATCGTCAGGATGATCAACGAACAGGGCGTCACCGTGGTCCTGGTCGAACAGAACGCCAACCTCGCCCTCCAGGCCGCCACCCGGGGCTACGTCCTCGAGACGGGCAACGTCGTCATGGAAGACGATGCTCAGAAATTGCTGGCGAATCCGGACATACGCAAAGCGTACTTGGGCGAATAGGCGTCCCTCCTATAGAGATCGTAGGTCCCCCGGATGCCGTGCGCTTCCGGGGGGCTTTTTGCGTATGTCCGGCTTCGCAGGGGGGCGGCTTCCGATAGCGGGCCATCTGCACATTTTCCGAGGGTCCGCCTGATCCTCACGTACTGGGGTACGCTGCGGTCAGGCGAACCCTCGAAAAATGCACAGCTGACCCACTCTCGAAAGCCTGACCGTGTGCGAGCGCGGAAGGGCGGTTTGAGAAGAGGGCGCTTGCACAGTTGATGTGCGGGAGAGCCGCTGTCGGGTGGCGGGGCCACCCGAA